>JAYUPP010000169.1:0-10740 GCA_043760045.1 Betaproteobacteria bacterium | reverse complement strand
CGTCAGCACCAGCACCTGGGTGGTGAAGGTGGAAGCCGCGACGGTGCCAAGGGTGATGACGATGATTTCGGCGGAGAGAATGAAATCGGTGCGGATGGCGCCCTTGATCTTGTCTTTTTCCAGCGCCACCATGTCCACCGCCGGGTTGGCGAGTGCCTGGGTCAGCTGGGCATGCTGCGCGTCAACCTCATGTTTGCTGTGCAGAAACTTGTGCGCCAGTTTTTCTGCACCTTCGAAACACAGAAACGCGCCACCGATCATCAACAGCGGCGTCACCAGCCAGGGCGCAAAAGCGCTGATGGCCAAAGCCGCCGGCACCAGGATGGCTTTGTTGATGAACGAGCCCTTGGCCACCGCCCACACCACGGGCAGTTCGCGGTCGGCGCTGACACCGGCGACCTGCTGCGCGTTCAGCGCCAGGTCGTCACCCAACACGCCTGCGGTTTTTTTCGCTGCGACTTTGCTGAGGATGGCCACGTCGTCCAAGACCGTGGCGATGTCGTCGAGTAAGGTGAGAAGACTGCCTGCTGCCATAGCGGCGCATTCTCGTTGAAGTGGCGCGGCCCCGAAAAAAACCGGGTGCCCACGAAGGGCACCGGCACACGAAAAAAAACCAGGTGCCCATTGAGGACACCCGGTCTGGAATGCGCATGCTAAATCGGTCAGCTCAGGGGTCGGCCCTGCGGCCAGCCCACGAGATCAGCCCACCACGGCTGCGGCGGGCCGGCGCCGCGTCACGGCCAGGGCTGCCAGCGCCAGCAGCACCAATGTCAGGGCCGGCGCTTCGGGCACGGCGGTGGCCAGCGCCAGGCGACCGATCTGCGCGTGCAGCGCCGCCGTGGGGTGCAGGTCGTCAGAGCTGGCCGAACCTGCGCAGTTGGTGGCCACCGCATCGGGCGCGTAGTACTGACCGGAGAAGGCACCCGGTGTCAGGCAGGGCGTGCTGACGTTGGTGATGCCGTACACACCGCCGCCGTTGTTGACCGCGTCGTCAAAAATGTCCAGCCCCAGGCCAAACAGGTCCATCGAACGGATGTCCAGGTCGACACCCGTCAGACCCTGGAAGAAGCCGTCGAAGGCCGCAGAACCGGCGGCCAGCGCGGCATTGAACTTCACCGTCACGTCGGTGGAGGCGCCCACGTTGCCGAGCGCCGCCGCTTCGGGCGTGCTGCCCAGGTCGGGCATGCTGGCAATCAGGAAATGGCGTGCGCCGGCTTGCGCCAGCAGGCCCACGGAATTCACCACGCCCTGTGCGGCGGCGCCGGCGGCGGACGTGCGTGCGGTGTCGTCGGCGGCGGATGCGCCGGGGTTGGCGCTGCGGGCGTCACGCAGGTCGTTGCCGCCGGCCACCACCACGTACAGCGCATTGGGGTCGGCCGCGCGGCTGAGCCCAGTGGCGACGGTGAAGGCGCCGCCGTTCCAGGCTGCGAGTTGCCCCAGCAAACCGGTGGTGGCGCCGGCCGAGCCGCCCAGGCCGGTGCGTGCACCGCCCCAGGCAAAGTTCTGGCCGCCCAGCGCACCCAGCGGGGTCACAGTGACGGCGTCGGTCAAAAGCAAGTTGCTGGCCTGTGCGCCTGCAGGCAAGCCCAGGCCGGCCGCCAGCACGTCGACCCAGATGGGGCCGTTGGAAAAGCGGCCCTCTGCGCCGGGGTACACCGGGAAAGGGTTGGGGGTGAACGCGGTGGTCAGCGCCAGCACATTGCCGGTGTCGGACAGGCTGTCGCCAAACACCCACAGGGTGCTGTAAGCCTGCGCGGGCAGGGTTGTCAGCGCGCTCAAAACCAGGCTGGCGGCGCCAGCGGCGCGCTTGAATTGGGGGGTCATTGCTGTCTCCTTGACAGGGTGCATACGAAGCCATGGAACGTATCACGCAGGGCGCTGCATGGGCCCGTTGCAAGCCGTGGCACTGCGGTATGTCCTACCCCGCAAACAGGGGCCCGGGGTGCCCAGTGGGCGCTGAAACGTTGCGCTCAGCGGCGCTTGTTTCTGGCCTTGGCCGGCGCAGCCGGCGCGCCGTGCTCACGCGGCGGCAAGCCGGTGTGCTGGGTCAGCACACGGCCTTGTTTCACCGCAGACGCCACCGCCGACGTGCGCGCCCCCGCAGCCGTGCTGTTTTTGCGCCGTGCGCTGACGTAGCCGGTGCCGGCGGCTGGCTGGTAGGTGGGGATGAGCTGGTGCTTGCCGTTGCCGATGAGGTCGGCGCGGCCCATGGTCTTCAGTGCCTCACGCAGCAGCGGCCAGTTTTGCGGGTCGTGCCAGCGCAAAAAGGCCTTGTGCAGACGGCGGCGTTTTTCGCCGCGCACGATGTCCACCTTTTCTGCCCGCGCGCCAGGGCCTTGCAGCTGGCGGCTGATGCCCTTCAGCGGGTTCAAATTCGTGTGATACATCGCGGTGGCGGTGGCCATCGGGCTGGGGTAGAAAGTCTGCACCTGGTCGGCCTTGAAGCTGTTGCGCTTGAGCCAGCAAGCGAGGTTCATCATGTCTTCATCACTGGTGCCCGGGTGCGCAGCAATGAAGTAAGGAATCAGGTACTGCTTCTTGCCGGCTTCGGCGCTGTACTGATCAAACATCTGCTTGAAGCGGTCGTAGCTGCCGATGCCCGGCTTCATCATTTTCGACAGCGGGCCGCCTTCGGTGTGCTCGGGCGCAATCTTGAGATAACCGCCGACGTGGTGGGTGACGAGTTCTTTGACGTATTCAGGGCTCTGCACCGCCAGGTCGTAACGCAGGCCGCTGCCGATCAAGATTTTCTTCACGCCGCGCAGCGCCCGCGCGCGGCGGTACAGCTTCACCAGCGGGCCGTGGTCGGTGTTCAGGTTCGGGCAGATGCCGGGGTACACACAACTGGGCTTGCGGCAGGCGGCTTCAATCTCGGTGCTTTTGCAGCCGATGCGCCACATGTTGGCGGTGGGGCCGCCGAGGTCTGAAATGACGCCAGTGAAACCTTTGACGCGGTCACGGATGTCTTCAATTTCGCGAATGACGCTGTCTTCGCTGCGGCTCTGAATGATGCGGCCTTCGTGTTCGGTAATGCTGCAAAAGGTGCAGCCACCAAAACAGCCGCGCATGATGTTGACGCTGAAGCGGATCATTTCCCACGCCGGTATCTTGGTGGCGTGGTCATGGCTGCCGTTTTCGTCGGCATAACGCGGGTGCGGGCTGCGTGCGTAGGGCAGGTCGAACACATGGTCCATTTCCGCCGTGCTCAGCGGAATGGGCGGCGGGTTGATCCACAGCTCGCGGTCGGCATGGGCCTGCACCAGCGCGCGGGCGTTGCCAGGGTTGGTTTCCAGGTGCAGCACGCGGTTGGCGTGTGCATACAGCACCGGGTCGCTTTTCACCTGCTCGTAAGCCGGCAGGCGGATGACGGTTTTGTCGCGCGGCGGCAGTTTCACCGCGCCGGCCACGACTGTTTTGCGGCTCACGGGCAGCGCAACGATGTGCACACTTTCAGCAGCGGCAACGGCAGCAGCCGAAGCGTCCTGCACACAACTGCCCCCCTGCGCCACCGCCACTTCTTCAGTCGTCAGATAAGGATTGATGAAGCTGTCGATGCGCCCCGGCCTGTCCACTTCGGTGCTGTCGATTTCCCACCAGTCATGCCACCAGGGCTGTGCGCCGGGCGCTGCCGCGCGGTCCACCGTGCGGCGCATGAATGCGGTGCCGCGCACGTTGGTGATTTGCTCAAGCGGTTCACGCCGCGCCAGCCGGTGTGTCACTTCCACTATCGCGCGTTCGGCGTTGCCGTACAGCAGCAGGTCGGCCTTGCTGTCCACCAGGATGCTGCGCCGCACCTTGTCTTGCCAGTAGTCGTAGTGCGCAATGCGGCGCAGGCTGGCTTCAATGCCGCCAATGACCACCGGCACTTCGGCAAATGCTTCTTTGCAGCGCTGGGTGTAGACGAGGGTGGCGCGGTCGGGGCGTTTGCCACCGCCACCACCGGGGGTGTAGGCGTCGTCGCTGCGAATTTTTCGGTCCGCCGTATAGCGGTTGATCATCGAGTCCATGTTGCCGGCAGCAACGCCGAAATACAGGTTCGGCCGGCCGAGCACTTTGAAGGCTTCGGCGCTGTTCCAGTCGGGCTGCGCGATGATGCCGACGCGAAAACCCTGGGCTTCCAAGGTGCGGCCGATGACCGCCATGCCGAAGCTGGGGTGGTCCACATAGGCATCACCGGTAACGATGATGACGTCGCAGCTGTCCCAGCCCAGCTGGTCCATTTCGGCCCGGCTCATCGGCAAAAAGGGTGCCGTGCCCAGGCGCTTGGCCCAGAAGGGGCGGTAGCCGGTGAGCGCAGGCGGTGGCCGCGCGGCCCATGCGGCTGCGGCTGACGGGTTGACGGGTGCGGTGATGGAAGACACGGTGGGCTTGCGTTGCTGAAGCAGGGCTGCGCAAAAGCGGGCTGGGCGTTGATTGTCGGTGACCAGCGTCACATCTGCTGCCCATATGCTGATGCCCATGGCGCGGGTGCCCTCAATCCACGCGGCGCGGCGTCGAAAAGCCTGCTCATGGATCAAATTCTTCTCGGACTGGGCGCTGCGGGCGCCGCGCTGCTTGTCATTGCCATCACCGTGGCTTTGTGGGAACACCGCCGTCACATCGCCGAGATGCGTCAGCAGCTGGCCTGGTCAGAAAACACCCGCGACCTTCTGCAGGCGCATGCCCAAGACGTGAACGCTCGGCTGGCCACGCTGTCGGCAGCGGTGCAGGCGCAACAGCAGCCGCAGCAGCAGCCGCCGCAGCAGCCAGTTACCCCTGCCGAGCTGCCAGCGCGGCACATCACCGCCCACGCTGGCAGCGCTGCGGTGGCCATGGCCGCAGCCCGATCAGCGCCACCGCAGCGTTGGATAGACACAGAACCGATGGTGCTGACGTCCCAGGTGTATGAAGGGCCAGCCCAAGAGCGCAGGTCGCCCGACTTCGACCCCACCATGCCGGCCGCGCTGTCCGAGCACTGACTGTCAGCGGGTGGTGGTGGCCGCCACCGCAGTTTCAGCCTGCGGCGCAGCCTCATCAGCAGCTGAAACTTCTTCACCCAGAAAGCCACCGCTCTGGTGTTCCCACAGCCGGGCGTAAATGCCGCCAGCAGCCAGCAGGCTGTGGTGGGTGCCTTCTTCGACGATGCGGCCCTGGTCCATCACGACCAGCCGGTCCATCGCGGCGATGGTGGACAGGCGGTGTGCAATGGCGACCACGGTTTTGCCTTCCATCAGCTGGTAAAGGCTGTGCTGGATGGCGGCTTCAACCTCGCTGTCCAGCGCGCTGGTGGCTTCGTCGAGCAGCAGGATGGGTGCGTCTTTCAACATCACGCGCGCAATGGCGATGCGCTGGCGCTGGCCACCTGAAAGTTTCACACCGCGTTCACCGACATGGGCTTCAAAGCCCCGGCGGCCCTTGGGGTCGGTCAGGGTTTCGATGAAAGGCAGCGCTTCGGCGCGCACGGCGGCGCGCAGCATTTCTTCGTCGCTGGCTTCGGGCCGGCCGTAGACGATGTTGTCGCGCACCGAACGGTGCAGCAGCGACGTGTCTTGCGTCACCATGCCCACCTGCCGGCGCAGGCTTTCCTGCGTCACGCCGGCGATGTCCTGGCCGTCTATCGTGATGCGGCCGCGCTCCAGGTCATACAGGCGCAGCAGCAGGTTGACGACCGTGCTTTTGCCGGCACCCGAACGGCCCACAAGGCCGATTTTTTCGCCGGGTTTGATGGCCAGCGAGAAGTTTTGCACCACCACGCGTTTGCCGCCATACGCAAAGTCCACGCCTTCAAAACGCACCTCGCCGCGCGGCACCTGCAGCGCCTTGGCGCCGGCGCTGTCCACCACCGAGCGCGCTCTGGACAGCGTGGCCATGCCGTCCTGCACGGTGCCGATGTGTTCAAAAAGCGTCGCCATTTCCCACATCACCCAGTGGCTGATGCCGTTCAGTCTGAAGGCCATGGCCGACGCCGCTGCCACCGCGCCCAGCCCCAGCTGGCCTTGGGTCCACAGCCACAGGCTGAGCGCTGCGGTGGCCGCTATCAACAGCACGCTGAGTGTCTGGTTGATGATCTCGAAACCCGTCACCAGGCGCATCTGTGCGTAGGCCGTGCTCATGAATTCCTGCATCGCACCGCGCGCAAAATGCGCCTCGCTGCGCGCGTGCGAAAACAGCTTCACGGTGCTGATGTTGGTGTAGGCATCGGTGACGCGGCCCGTCATCAGCGACCGTGCATCGGCCTGGCTTTGTGCCACCTTGCCAAGCCGCGGCACGAAGTACCACAGCGTCAGCGCATACAGCAGCATCCAGCCGAGGAAAGGCGCCACCAGCCAGGTGTCAAAAGCAGCCACCACCACGATCATGGTGATGAAGTAGGTGACCACGTAGATCAGGATGTCGCTGAAGATCAGGCAGGTGTCGCGCACCGCCATCGAGGTCTGCATCACCTTGGTGGCGATGCGGCCTGCAAATTCGTCCTGATAAAACGACAGGCTCTGTTCCAGCATCAGGCGGTGGAAGTTCCAGCGCAGCCGCATCGGAAAGTTGCTGTACAGAGCCTGGTATTTCACCAGCGCCTGCAGCGATGCAAACACCACACTGGCCAGCAGCGCCAGCAACAGCAGCGACAGCAAATCGCCGTGCTGCTGCCACAGCGCTTGCGGCGCGGTGCTCGACAGCAGATTCACCACATGCGCCATCATGCTGAACAGCAAGGCTTCAAAAGAGCCGATGACGGCCGTGAACAGCACCAACAGCGCCAGGTAGGGCCGCAAACCGGCGGTGTTGGCCCACACAAAGGCCATGAGCTGCTTGGGGGGCGGCGCCGGCAATGCATCCGGGTAAGGCTGCACCAGGTCTTCAAAACGCTTGAACAAGGGTCAGATCCTGGTCGGGTGGGGCCGGGCAAAGGCGAACGCAGATTATGAGAGGCCCGCACCCGGGCTTGTCTGGGGGTGGGCCGGCTGTGGCGTTACCTATGATGCGCGGCGATCCTGCGCTGCCCCGCCCTCACCCGACCCGCCAGCTCAAACCATGTTCGACTACATCGTGATCGGAGGCGGGTCCGCCGGCTGCGTGCTGGCCAACAGGCTCAGCGCCGACGCCGCCGTCAGCGTGTGTTTGCTGGAAGCCGGGTCGAACGACAGCAACGTGCTGATCCACTGTCCGGCCGGCCTGGCGCTGCTGGCGCGAACCGGCCAGGCCAACTGGGCCTTTCAGACGCTGCCACAAGCCGGCCTGAACGGTCGCCGGGGCTACCAGCCGCGGGGCAAGGTGCTGGGCGGATCGAGTTCCGTCAACGCGATGATTTACCTGCGTGGCCAGCCGCAGGACTATGAGCACTGGGCCGCGCAGGGCAACCCCGGCTGGGGCTGGGCCGATGTGTTGCCGCTGTTCAAAGTCGCCGAAAACAACGAAAGGGGCGCTGATGCCTGGCACGGCAGCGGCGGCCCGTTGAATGTGATGGACTTGCGCAGCAAAAGCCGCTATGGGCCGCTTTTTGTGCAGGCCGCGCAGCAGGCCGGCCTGGCCTTCAACCCCGACTTCAACGGCGCGCAACAAGAAGGTGCCGGGCCTTACCAGGTGACGCACCGCGACGGCGAGCGTTTCAGCGCCGCCAAAGCCTACCTGACGAACGAAGTGCGCCAGCGCCCGAACCTGCAGGTGCTGACGGGCGCCCACGCCACCCGGGTGCTGATGCAGGGCCGGCGTGCGGTGGGTGTGGAACTGCGCCAGGGCGGCACGCTGCACACGCTGCAGGCCCGGCGCGAGGTGCTGCTGAGCGCCGGCGCTTTGCAGTCGCCGCAACTGCTGATGCTGTCGGGCATCGGCGCTGGCGCGCGGCTGCAGGAAAAAGGCATCACGGTGCTGCACGACCTGCCCGGCGTCGGCGAACACCTGCACGACCACATCGATGTGGTGCAGGTGGTGGACGCGCCGCGTCTGAAAGACCTGTTCGGTTTGTCAGCGGCCGGTGCCTGGCGCGTGCTGCAAAGCGTTTTTGAATGGAAACGCCAGCGCAGCGGCATGCTGACCACCAACTTCGCCGAAGCCGGCGCATTTTTGCGCAGCACGCCCGACGTGGCCAGCCCCGACCTGCAGCTGCATTTTGTGATCGGCAAGCTGGTGGACCATGGCCGCAAAACGGTGTGGGGCCACGGTTATTCCTGCCATGTCTGTTTGCTGCAACCCAAGAGCCGCGGCCGCGTGGGCCTGGCCAGCGCCGACGCACAAGATACGCCCACCATCGACCCTGGCTTCCTGAACGACCCCGACGACCTGCACCGGCTGGTGCGCGGTTTCAAACTGATGCGGCGCTTGCTGCAGCAGCCGGCGCTGGCCAGCCTGGGTGGCCGTGAATTGCAAACCTCGGCGCTTGCGCAGACCGACGAGCAGATCGAAGAATTCATACGCCAGCACGGCGACACCATCTACCACCCGGTGGGCAGCTGCCGCATGGGCCCGGGCCCCGGCGATGTGGTGGACGCGCAGTTGCGTGTGCACGGCATCGAAGGGCTGCGTGTGGTGGACGCTTCGATCATGCCGCGCATCGTGTCGGGCAACACCAACGCGCCGACCATGATGATTGCCGAGAAAGCGGCGCAGATGATTCAGCAGCGCTGACTTCAATGATGCGCGGCTGCGCCCCGATCGCTTCAGAAAAAGAGCTTCAGTCCCAACCCCACCGCCCAGGCCTTGCCCCGCTGGGCATCGGCATCAGAACGCGGCCAGAAGTGGCCGGCCACCACCTCACCCAGCAACCAGTCTTTATAGACCGGCTGCTCCCAGCGCACGAGCACCCCGCGGTCTGAAAAGCCGACATCGCGCGAAGGGTGTTCACGCCCGTTCACCACCAGTTCCAGGCCCAGCACTTTTTGCGCACCGAAGCTGCGTTCGGCGCCCAGGCTGCTGGACCATTCATAGCCCTTTGATGTTTGTGTCACCGTGATGGCATTCACCCAGCGCACCGCCACGGCCGGCGACCACTGCATCAAATAACTGCCCACCGTGGTGGACCCGAATTTGTCGTCAGGGGTCCAGAAAACGGTTTCCCGAAAGTGGATGGCCTGCTCGGGCGCCAGCTCCCAGATCTTGCTGTAGCGCGCGCGCAGATACGGCTTCAGACGCGACCCCAGGCCGAACCGGAAGTCCACATCATCCAGCAGCGAAAACCCAAGCCCTGCCAGCAATGAACTGTCTTCAGAACGCGCCAGTTGCAGCTGCTGCTGGCGCGAACGTGTTTGCGGCGCATCACGCGCAGCTTCGCGCTGATCGTCACGCCCGATGAAGAAGTAGGCGCTGCGCTCCACGTTGGGCAGTTTGAAGCGGGCATCAAAGCGCACGTCCACGTCAGGGTCCTGGTCGGCGCGTTTGAAGACGTTGAAGGTGAGACGCCCCTGCGTCACCGAGCCGCCATCTTCAAACGGCTGGTCACCGAACCAGCCGTCCACACTGCGCGCCAACCACTCGGCAAACGCACGCGCCCGTTTGCGCGCTGATTCGGCCAGCGCCAGGTCAGAAACCGCCGCTGAAGGCGGCGGGGCAAGCATTGAGGCCGGCGTCGGGCTCCGGCTTTGCACCGGTTCAGCGGCTGCAGGGGTGACTGCAGCAGCGGCTGGAGCCGGGGTTGCAGCCTGCGCTGTTGCAGCCTGCGCTGTTGCGGTCTGCGCTGTTGCAGTCTGCGCTGTTGCAACCTGCGCTGTTGCGGCCAGCACCAGAAAAGCCCCAGCCATCGCCAAACCCGCAGCGCGTTGATCGGAAAATTTGGCTGGATGAACCTTCATCCAGCGATTGTCTGCCGGCTGGGTGCGGTGCTGTGTAGGACGGCCCCGGGGTTTGTCACCGGTGCTCGCCTTCGCCAAAGTTTTCCCCAAAAAACGAACCCCTCCGTTCCTTGCGGGCGGAGGGGCGGGCGGAATCAACCGCCAGTGGGGCTACGGAGCTGAATTGTCCGGGGCCCCTGACGCGCAGTGACTGCGCCGTCGGTGGTTACCTGCTCAGCAGGCGCCTTCAGCATAGCCCTGCCGGCGCCGCACCGCAAGGCGCTTTTCACTGCTCCTTTTTACAGTGTTGAGGCGCTGCTGACCGGCCGGGCGCGCCACCGTGAACGGCGCAGCGCTCACTGCTCCAAACGCAAGGTGTAGCGCCCGTTTGTGCTGCCGGTGCCGCCGCTTTGACGAATGACACGCGCGTAGATGGTGATGGCAGCGTTTGTGTTGTTCACAGTGCTCAGCGCGTCCACCTGCCCCGTGCCCAGCGTGCTGCGGCTTAGCTGCAGGCCAGCGGCGTTGTAGAGGTAAAGGTCGTAATCCGAGGCGCTGTTCGGTGTCAGCGTGGCGCGCAGTGTTTTGCCGGCACCCAGGCTGACGCGGTAGTAGTCCTGGTCGGATTTGCTGGCCATCGTGCCGTTGACGAGCGCCGGGCTTGCGCTGACGAGCTGCGCCGTGCCCCGGGTGCCGTTGTTTTCAACCTCGGCCACGGTGGTTAACAGCGGCGGCGCGGTGGGCGTCACCGTTTGCTGCGTGCTGGCCGATGTGCTGCCGTTGCCCGCCGTCAAGGTCACCGTGTAGCTGCCGGCAGCGGCATAAGTGCGTGACGCCGTGACCCCTGTGGCCGTGCTGCCGTCGCCAAAGGCCCAGCTGTAGGTGGTGGCACCCGTGGTGGCAGCGGCATTGAAGTTGCAACTCAGGTTGGCGCAACTGGCGCTGAAGGCCGGCACCACTGCAGGCAGGGTGTCGGTGATGTTCAGGAACACCGCCGTCACCG
>JAYUPP010000168.1:0-10753 GCA_043760045.1 Betaproteobacteria bacterium | reverse complement strand
CGCCTGGGTGGTGGCACCGGTGCCGCGCCGCTATCCGCTGGCCAAGGGGGTGGACGTGGTGCCGGTGTGGGAACTGCCGGGGTTGCTGGCCGCCTGGTCGGGATGACGCGGCTGAGCGCGCTGGCCCGCAGCGCTTTCCAGCGCCGCTACGCTGCTTCAGAACCATCGCGCGCGCCGGCCAACCCCAGCTGCCGCCAGGCCAGTTCTTTCATGATCTCGGTGGCGCCGCCACCGATTTGCATCACCTTCACTTCGCGGTAGATGCGTTCGCTTTTGCTGCCGCGCATGCAGCCCATGCCGCCCAGGATGTGCACCGCGTGGTCGGCGCAGGTCTGCATGGTGCTGGTGGCCTGGTTTTTCAGCAAACACAGGTCGGCCACGGTCAGCGCGTCATGCGGGTCGGCTTCAAAGCGGCTGGCCACGTCATGCAGCAGGGCGCGGCTGGCGATGAGCTGGGTGCGCATGTCAATCAGCCGGTGGCGTATGGCCTGGTGTTCGGCCAATTTCTGGCCGAAGGTCTGGCGTTGCTGGGCCCAGGCAAAAGCCTCGTCCAGGCACACCTGCGCGAAGGTGACGGCGCCGGCGCTCATGAGCAGCCGTTCGGCGTTGAAGTTGTTCATGATCATGCGAAAGCCGGTGTTGGCGACGCCGATCAAATTTGCAGCCGGCACGCGCACGGCGTTGAAGTGCAGCTGCGCGGTGTCGCTGCACCACCAGCCCATCTTCGCGAGCGGCGTGCGCGTCAGGCCAGCTGCGTCGCCCGGCACCACGATGAGCGAGATGCCGGCCGCGCCCGGGTTGCCAGTGCGCACCGCAACCGTGATCCAGTCGGCGCGCAGGCCCGAAGTGATGAAAGTCTTTTCACCGTCGATCACGCAGTGACCACCATCTAACTTCCCAGTGGTGCGCAGCCGCGCCACGTCGGAACCGCCGCCGGGTTCGGTGATGGCCAGCGCCGCAATTTTTTCGCCGGTCAGCACAGCCGGCACCACCCGCTGCTGCAGCTCAGTGCTGCCGTGTGCCACCACGGGCGGCAGGCCGATGTTGTGCGAAAACAGGCTGGCCATCAGGCCGCCACTGCCGGCGCGGGCAATCTCCTGCGTGGCAATCTGGCGCCACACCCATGCACAGGGCGTGCCGCCCAGGTGTTCGGGGTAACCCAGCTGCAGCAGGCCCAGCGCAGCGGCGCGGGCGTACAGCGTGCGCGGAAAGCCGCCGGCTTCTTCCCATGCGTTGATGTGCGGCGTTACCTCGCGCTGCACAAAGCTGCGCACGCTGGCGCGGAAGTCGGCTTGTTCGGGGGTGTCGTTCATGGCTGCAAGGCTATCGCCTGCCAGCCGCGCAGTGCCCGGCCGTTGCCGCATCGACAAACAAAAAACCCCTGATGCCGTTCGGCATCAGGGGTGTTGCTGCGCGCGCCGCGCAAACCTGCGCCGCAGACGGGGCCGCTCAGCTGGCGATTGCGCGGCGGCAGCGGGCCCGTGCACCCACCGCTGCCAAGCCGGCGATCATCATCGCGCAGGTGCCAGGCTCGGGCACGGCAGCGGCGACGTCCACGTCGAAATACATCGCGTCACCACCGGTGCCCCAATAGCGGTAGGCATTGCCGCCGAAAGTGCCCACTGCGGCGGCACCCACGGCGTTCAGCGTCAGGCCGGCCCAGGGGCCGCTGGTCAATGTTGACCAGCGGCCACAAGTGGCCTCGAAAGCCCGAACCCGGGCGCCGGAATACACCCACCAATGGCCGAGCGTACTGTCGGCCTCAACCGCCAACAGATAGTTGTTGTTCAGGTCGGCATTTCCGCCCGCGTCCTTCAGCCAGCCGCTGCCGCCGGCCCAGGTCTGACGATGACGACAGTCCGAGCCGATTCAGCGCTGCGGCATGTCCTTCGCCGCATAACCCAGGCTCACGCCAGCGTCGGGCGGTATCGGCGGCATCGTGGCTTCCCACGCCAACCACTGCGCACGCAGGGCTTGCAAACGCCCCGGCTGCAGCCGCGCCAGGTTCGCGCGCTCTCGTTCATCTTGCGCCAGGTTGAACAGGTATTCATGCCCGTCCACCTGCAGGTATTTCCAGTCACCGACGCGCAGCGCACGCTGGCCCCGGTGGTTCATGCGCCAGCACAGCGGGCGCTCGAACGTGGCGGCCGGGTTGTGCAGCACAGCGGCCAGCGACACACCGTCGGGCGCATGCGCGGCCGGCACCTGGCCACCGCCCAGCGCCACCATCGTGGTTGACCAGTCCATCGTCATGCAGTGCTGCGTGCTCATACCGCCGGGCGCAATAACGGCCGGCCAGTGTGCCACCCAGGGCACCCGGATGCCGCCTTCGGTGAGGTCCATCTTGCCGCCCACCAGCGGCCAGTTGTCGCTGAAACGTTCACCGCCGTTGTCGCTGGTGAAAACCACCAGCGTGTTGTGCAGCAGACCGGTGTCGCGCAGCGCCTGCATCAGCTGGCCGATGCCTTCGTCCATGTGGTGGATCATGCGGCGGTAGGTTTCCACGTTGCCGCCCTGCAAGTGAAACAGGTTGGCCGCGAGTGACGGCGCCACGGCCGCGTCGTCGCGTGTTTCCCACGGCCAGTGCGGCGCCGTGTAGTGCAGGCTCAGGAAAAACGGTTTGTTGCCGGCCTGTGCATCGGCAGCGCGGCCTTGCACATGGCGCACCGCGCGTGCGCTGAGCAAGTCGGTGAGGTAGCCGATTTCGTGCTTGGGCGCATCACCTTCATACAGGTCGTGCTCGCCGCTGGATGAGCAGTGGGTGAAGTAGTCCACACCGCCGGCCATGATGCCGTAGTAGTCGTCATAACCCGAACGCAAGGGGCCGAAATGCGGCGGGTAACCCAGGTGCCATTTGCCGATCAATGCGGTGTCGTAACCGGCGCCACGCAGCAGCGAAGGCAGGGTCGGCAATGCGGGCGGCAGGCCCAGGCGCGCGTCGCCTTTGCTTTTGCTGTTGATGGGCTCTTCCAGCGCGCCACGCAGCCGGTACTGGTAACGCAGCGTCATCAGCGCAAAGCGCGTGGGTGAACACACCGGGGCGTTGGCGTAACCCTGCGTGAAACGCAGGCCACCGGCGGCCAGCGCGTCGATGTGCGGCGACACCGGGCCGAAGCCGGCGTCGCGCCCGCCGTAACAGCCGAGGTCGGCAAAACCCAGGTCGTCGGCGACGATGAAGATGATGTTGGGGCGTGTCATGGCGCCGAATTCTGCGGCCTGCCAGGGCTTGTGGTCTGATCGCTGCATGGCAGTTTTCCCGCAAGGCCTGACCCACGTTGACGCGCGCTGCAACGCCGGCGAACGCCGCGTGCTGCATCAGATCAAGCGCTGCCTGGAAGACGACTATCTCGTTTGGCATGACATCCCCATTGGCCTGCGCGCGCGCCAGCCCGACTTCGTGATCCTGTCGCCGCGCTGGGGTGTGCTGCTGCTGGAAGTGAAAGACTGGCGCCGCAGCACGCTGGGCGCGGCCACGCGCGACGCGGTGGAACTGCGCACCGCGCGCGGTGTGGTGACGCAGCCGCACCCGCTGCGCCAGGCGCGCGACTACACGATGGAACTGGTGCACCTGATGCAAGCCGACGCTGCGCTGGTGCATGCACACGGCCCGTTCGCCGGCCGCCTGCTCTTTCCGTATGGCTGGGGCGTGGTGTTCAGCAGCTTGAAGCGCGCCGATGTGGCCACGGCCGGCCAAGTGAGTGATTTCGACGAGCTGTTTCCGCCTTCACGCACGCTGCTGCGCGACGAGCTGGAAGACAACGTGCCGGCGGCCACCTTTCAGCAGCGGCTGTGGGGCATGTTCACCGTGAGCTACCCGCACACCTTGACGCTGCCGCAGCGCGACCGCATCCGCTGGCATCTGTTCCCCGACATACGCCTGCCCACGCAAGGCACACTGGACCTTGAAGCCACAGCGCCCGAAGGCAGCAACGCGCCACCCTTGCTGCCCAGCCTGCTGCAGGTGATGGACCTGCAGCAAGAGCAGGTGGCGCGCACGCTGGGCGAAGGCCACCGCGTCATTCACGGCGCGGCGGGTTCGGGCAAAACCATGATCCTGATCTTCAGGGCGCAGTTTCTGGCCGCCGTTGCCAAGCCCGAGCAGCCGATATTGGTGCTGTGTTTCAACCGCACGCTGGCCACGCGCATCGAAGCACAGCTGCGCCAGCGCGGCGTGGACGAACGCGTGCAAGTGCGCACCTTCCACAACTGGTGCCTGGACATGGTGCGCAGCTACCAGCTGGCAGTGCCCGCCGGTCTGCAGGGCGACGCTTACTTCGAAGCGCTGGCGCAGGTGCTGCAGCGTGCGGTAGACAACGGCCGTGTGCCCGGCGGGCAGTACAGCGCCTTGCTGATCGACGAAGCGCACGACTTTGAAGACGCCTGGCTGGCGATGGCCGCACGCATGGTGTCACCGGCCACCAACAGCCTGCTGGTGTTGTATGACGACGCGCAGAGCATCTACCAGACGCAGCGCCGCAACTTCAGCTTTTCGGGCGTGGGCATACAGGCGCGCGGCCGCACCAGCGTGCTGCGCATGAACTACCGCAACACCGCCGAAGTGATGGCGCTGGCGGTGCAGTGTGCGCAGCACCTGCTGCTGGCGCAGGGCACCGGCGCGGCCCAGCACCGCACTGAGACGAACCGCACTGAGCCGATAAGCGCTGACGACAACCCCGACGACCACCTGCAGCGTGTCAGCCCCGCCAGTGCCGGCCGGCGCGGCCCGCTGCCGGTGCTGCTGCAGGCAGGCGGCGCGCAGGAAGAAGCGCAGTGGCTGGCCGACCACCTGGCCGCCGCGCATGCCGAAGGCCTGCCGCTGCACGACATGGCAGTGCTGTGCCGCACGCGCGCGCAGATGCGGCCGATCGCTGACGCGCTGGCGCGCAGCGGGCTGCCGGTGCAGTCGATGGCCAGCCCCGGCTTCAAGCAGTTCAACTGGAACGCCAGCGCCATCAAACTCGTCACGCTGCACAGCGCCAAGGGGCTGGAATTTGCGCATGTGTGCATCGCCGGCCTGCAGGCCTGGCCGCTGCCGGGCGAGAGCATGGACGACGCGTTGCGGCTGTTGTACGTGGGCATGACCCGCGCCACGCAGCGGCTGGTGCTGTCGGCGCACCTGGGCGGGCGTGATGGCAGCCCTAGCGAACTGGTGCAGCGGGTGCAGCAAGCGCTGCAGGCGGTGTCGGCGCGCTTTGCTCAGGCCTGAATCGGCAGGCGAAAAAAAACGGGCGCCTGGAGCGCCCGCCTGCTGGGTATCAAGGCGCTGAGTTACACATTGAGCGCCCGACGTTTTTACTTCTTGGCATCAGCCATGGCGGCGGCCTTTTTCTTGCCCGCTTTTTTGGTCATCTTCTTCTTGGCGGCCGGCGCAGCAGCAGCCGGCTTGGCACCGTCGGCCTTCATCGGGGCGCCACCGGCGTGCGAAGCAGCTTGGGCGCTGAATGCAAAAGCGCTGAGGATCAGGGCGGTGAGGAGCTTGGTCATGATTTCTTTCCTAAGGGTTTGGGATGTGGGTTAGCGAGGTTGGGGTCAAAAGTTTCCCGACGCTGGGACGATCCCAAACCGGCGAGTGGGCGCGATTATCGGCGCATTTGCGTGTGCACAAAAAACGTGATCTTGCTGAAACTTGAAGGGTGGGGCGAACCGTGCCATTCGCGCCGCGCCGCACGCGGGCCACACTGATCCTGCGCATCCAGGGCCGGGCCGCGTGCGTAAGCCATCAAGCGCGCTAAAGCCGTTAAGCCCGCCACGCCCCGTTTGCCAGCGGCTGCCTTGGTTGAACGCCGCCCCACCGCCAGCGCCCGGCTTACGCCGCGCCACCCCGCCGCTACCATTCCCGCCCGTGCACTTTCTTCACTTGTTGACTTGGGCCGCGTGGCTGCTGTGGTTGGCCTGTACGGCCGCCTTCGCAGCCCCTGCCGCCACCGCATTCCAGCCCGCATCCGACAGCCAGGTGCTGGCGCGTGTGCCCGCACGCAACACCGACCCGCGTGTGCGCGAGCTGCAGGCCTTGCGCGCGGCCTGGCGCCAGCAGCCGCAGGATGTGGGCATTGCGGTGCAACTGGCCACGCGTTACTTCGACGAAGTGGCGGCCGAAGGCGACCCGCGTTATGTGGGTTATGCACAAGCCGCCCTGCAACCCTGGTGGGCGCTGGCCGAGCCGCCGCCGGCGGTGCGCGTGCTGCGCGCCCAGGTGCTGCAGTTTGACCACCAGTTTGTGCTGGCGCTGGCCGACCTGGACGGCGCATTGCGCCAGCAGCCCACGCTGGGCCGCGCCTGGGCGTGGCGCACCGCCATCCTGATGGTGCAGGCCAACTACGCAGAAGCGCGGCGCAGCTGTGAGCAGATGGCCAGCTACAGCTCGGCGCTGATTGCCGTGGGCTGCCAGGCCCAGGTGGACGCCATCACCGGCCGCGCCGCCGCTGCCGCCAGCGCACTGCAGGCCGCACTGGCCCAGCACACCGATGCCCCCGCTGCAGAGCGCCTGTGGTGCTTCACGCGGCTGGCCGAAACCGAAGAACGCAGCGGCAATTTCGCAGCCGCAGAAGCGGCTTTCAAAGCCGCGCTGGCACTGCCCGTGGCCGATGTGTACTTGCAGGCCGCCTACGCCGATTTCCTGCTCGACCGGGGCCGGGCGCCCGAGGTGCTGGCGCTGCTGAAAGGCCGCGGCCGCGCCGACGTGCTGCTGCTGCGCCAGGCGCTGGCCGCGCAGATCATCGGTGACGCACAGGCAACCGTGCTGGCGCAAGAACTGGCGGCGCGTTTTGCTGCCGCGCGCCAGCGCGGTGACACCACGCACCAGAAAGAAGAGTCGCGCTTTGTGCTCGCTTTGCAGGGCCACGCGCCGCAGGCGCTTCCCTCGGTGCCGCAGGCGCTTCCCTCGGCGCCGCAGGCGGGTGCCTCAGTGCAACAAGCGCTGGCACTGGCGCAGCAAAACTTTGCCGTGCAGCGCGAGCCTGCGGACGCGCGCATCCTGCTGCAAGCTGCGCTGGCCGCGCGCAACAAGGCGGCAGCGGGCCCGGCGCTGGCCTGGCTGACGGCATCCGGCATTGAAAGCCAGACCCTGCAGGCCCTGACCACGCAGATCAGGGCGCTGCCGTGAGCGCCGGGCTCGGCCGCTGGGGCCGCTGCGGCCTGCACAGGCTGCCATGCCTTGGTGGGTTGCCGAAGCTGCAGCGGCTGCTGAAGCCGCTGGCACTGCTGTGGCTGCTGGCCCTGGCCAGCACCGCACAAGCCCACAAGCCGTCAGACAGCTACCTGACATTGTCAGTGGACAGAGCAGAAATCACCGGCCGCTGGGACATCGCGCTGCGCGACCTGGACTTCGCGCTCACGCTCGACGCCGATGGCGACGGCGCCATCACCTGGGGCGAAGTGCGCCAGCGCCACGGCGACATCGCGGCCTATGCGGCGGCACGGCTGAAGCTGTCGGCCGACGGCACACCCTGCACGCTGCAGTTCAGCACGCAACTGGTGGACGAACACACCGACGGCGCTTACACCGTGCTGCCGCTGCGCGCCGCATGTGGCGCTGCAGCACCGGCCGGGGCCATCAAGAACCTGGCCCTGCACTACACGCTGTTTGCCGACCTCGACCCCCAGCACCGTGGCCTGCTGAAGCTGGCCAGCCAGGGCCAGACACGCACCGCCATCCTGGGGCCACAGGCTGCGCAGCAGAGCTTCACGCTGGCTGAGATTGGCGCGCTGCAGCAGTTCACGGCCTATCTGCGTGACGGTGTCTGGCACATCTGGATCGGCTTCGACCACATCCTGTTCCTCGTTTCGCTGCTGCTGCCGGCGGTGGGCTTGTGGGGGCTGCAAAGCGGTGCCGGCGCGCACCCACCTGCAGCCCGCCTCTGGCAGCCGGTGCCCCGCTTTTCTGTCGCCTTCTGGGACGTGCTGCGCATCGTTACCGCCTTCACGGTGGCGCACAGCATCACGCTGAGCCTGGCGGTGCTGGGTGTGGTGACGCTGCCGTCACGGCTGGTGGAATCGGCCATCGCCGCTTCAGTGGTGCTGGCGGCGCTGAACAATGTCTGGCCGCTGGTGCGCGGCCGCCGTTGGGTGGTGGCATTCCTGTTCGGTCTGGTGCACGGCTTTGGTTTCGCCAGCGTGCTGGCTGATCTGGGCTTGCCGCAAGGCGCGCTGGCGCTGGCGCTGGTGGGCTTCAACGTGGGGGTTGAACTCGGCCAACTGGCCATCGTGCTGGTGTTTCTGCCGCTGGCTTATGCGCTGCGGCGCACCGCGTTTTACCGCCGCGTGGTGCTGCTGGGTGGCTCTTTGCTGACAGCGGCGCTGGCTGCGGTGTGGCTGGCCGAGCGGGTGTTCGAGGTGAAACTGCTAACGCTTTAACGGCACGGCTGGAACAGGCTCGACGAACCCGGCACCGCCTTCAAAAGCCAGCGTCAGGAATCGGCTGTCCCACTGCTCGGCGGGGCTGCTGGAGGGCCGCAGGTCGATGGCCCGCAGCAGCCAGCGCCCAGCCGGCAACGTGGGCACGCGCAGTTGCCCCTGCGCGTCGGTGCGGTGCCAGGTGCCGGTGGCTGGCAGCGCGCTGCGCAGTTCCACCGCCAGCCCCGGCAAGGGCTGGCCGTCGCGCCACACGGTGAAGGTCATCAAACCGTCATGGCGCTGCAGCGTGGCGTCCATGCCGGGCACAGCGGGCCCGGTGGCTGTCGGCACTGCGGCGGCCGGCGTGCTGGCGCCGCCGGGGGTGAGTTCAATGCGTGCATGTTTGGTGTAACGCTCTTGCCAGACGCGGCCGCGCGCCTGCATGCCGGCCCAGGTGGCGCGCAGGGCGGGGCTGGCATTCATTTCGTCCAGGTAAGGCGCCACCTTGTCAGCGGCCAGTTCGATGTCAAAAGGCGTCAACTGCACCCAACAGCTTTGCGCCTGCGCCGGTGCGCGCAGCAGCAGTGCCGAGCGGGTGATGCGCACGGCGGCCAGGCCCCCGCCGACACTGCCGCCACCCGCCGCGCCGTGGCAGCCCTGGTGCACCAGATATTCAGCGCCGATGGCCGTTTCACGTTCAGGAAACTGGTTGCCGGTGCCCAGCAGCAACAAGAGCGGCTGCGCGCTGGGGGTGCTGCCGCCGGGCGCGCCGGGCAGGCGTTCAAACCAGCTGTCGTGTCCACGGGCCGGGCCGGCAAAAGCCAACAGCAGCGCAACAGCACCCAGGCTGCAGCTGAAAAAACGCGTCCTCTTCAAGCTCATCAAGCGCATGTCCTCAGTTACGCAGCCCGCAGCCGCCTGGATGCCAGCTTACGCGCAACGCCCTGCCGCACAGCGCCGCAAAAAAGCGGCGACGCCAGGGCCCCCGACAATGCGCCACCGTGAATTTGCAGTCCGCCCTTGCACACCCCGCCCGCCAACGCCTGGCCGCCTTGCACCGGCTGCTGGTGGTGGCGCTGCTCGGCTTTGCCTCGGGCCTGCCACTGGCGCTGTCGGGCCAGGCGCTGCAGGCCTGGTTGACGGTGGAGGGCCTGGACCTGGCGGCCATCGGATTCCTCAGCCTGGTGGGCCTGCCCTACACCTTCAAGTTCCTGTGGGCGCCGCTGATGGACCGCTTCGAGCTGCCCTGGTTCAGCCGCAACAAAAGCGGCAACAAAAGCAGCCGCAGGCGCGGCTGGGTGGTGTTGACACAGCTCGCACTGGCCGGTGTGCTGATGCTGCTGGCAGCGACCTCACCGAAAACTTCGCTGGCTGCTTTCGCCGCGCTGGCCGTGTTGCTGGCCTTCGTCTCGGCTTCGCAAGACGTGGTGGTGGACGCCTACCGCACCGAGCTGATGCCGGCCGCCGAACGCGGCCTGGGCGCTTCGCTGGGCGTGATGGGTTACCGCGTGGCGATGGTGCTGTCGGGCGGTGTGGCGCTGATCTGGACCGACACCGCGCAAGGCGGCGGCTGGACCTGGCCCGAGGTCTACCGCTTCATGGCCGGCCTGATGGTGGCAGCAGCTGCGGCGTCGGCACTGCTGCTGCCGCGCTTGCCCGCGCTGCCGCCAGCGCCAGCCGGTGCACCGCCGCGCGCCAGTGCCTGGGTGGAACTGCGCGGCTGCTTCGCCGTGCTGGCCACGGTGGCTCTGGGAGTCTTCTTCACCGAACGGCTTTTGAGCCCGCTGATGCAGGCCATGCTGGCCCCGCTGCTGCAGGGCAGCGCATTGCCGCCGCTGCTGCAAAAGCGCTGGGTGGACCTGGCCACGCTGCTGCTGGGTGTGGCCTGCACATTGCCGTTAGCCGTTTGGGCCGCCCGGCGGGCACGTTTTGAGACGCTGCTGGCGGGCCTGCGCAGTTACTTCAGCACCCGCGGCGCCGCCGCCTTTTTGCTGCTGGTGGTGCTGTACAAATTGGGTGACGCGTTCGCGGCGTCGTTGATGACGCCCTTCTTGCTGAAAAGCATGGCCTTCAGCCCGGCCGAAGTGGGCGTGGTGAACAAGGTCATCGGCCTGTGGCTGACGATCGCCGGCGCTTTGCTGGGCGGCGCCTTCATGTTGAAGCTGGGCCTGTGGCGCAGCCTGATGATCTTCGGCGTGCTGCAGATGCTCAGCAACCTGGGTTTCTGGTGGCTGGCCGTCAGCGGCAAAGGCCTGCTGCCGGGCATCACGCTGCCGGCCTTTGACTGGTGGTTTGTAAAGCTCACTTCACCGGCGCCGGTGGACGGCGGCCTGCTGCTGGTGGTGGCGCTGGAAAACATCAGCGGCGGCATGGGCAACGCGGCTTTTGTGGCCTTCATGATGAGCCTGTGCAACCAGCGCTT
>JAYUPP010000167.1:0-4026 GCA_043760045.1 Betaproteobacteria bacterium | reverse complement strand
TGGCTCATGCCCGCGAGGAGGAGCAACGCAGCCAGCGTGCCGCAGCGCGGCTCAATCGGGTGCGTAGCGCTCGCACCCAACAGGTGATCGTTGTCGTGTGTACCAATGTCAATGTTCATGTGGTGTGGCCAGCGGAGGGCAGCGGTCAACTGCGGAATCCAGGGTAAACAGCAGGCACAACCAGTCCCCACCAGGCGGGCAGCAAGTTGCTCACTTCGGGGGTTCGGTAGCGTTCGTCCATCAGCCACAACCAGCCGCGGTCATCCGGCGCGCGCAGCACCCGGCCTGCAGCCTGCACCACCTTGTGCAGGCCCGGCACGCGGTCGGCATAACCGTGGCCGCTGCCAAACAGTGCGTCCAGGCGCAGCCGAAACTGGTCTTGCACGGGCGACACCGGCGGCAGGCCCAGCGTGGCGATGAAAGCGCCTATCAAGCGGCTGCCGGGCAGGTCTACACCTTCAGCAAACGCGCCGCCCAGCACGGCAAAAGCAATGCCCTGCCCTTGCGCTTCAAAGCGCGACAGAAAGGCCAGCCTTGCAACGTCGTCCATCGCGCGGGCTTGCTGCCATTGCGGCACAAAGGGGTGGCGCAAGGCCAGTGCATCGGCCGCCTGCTGCAGATATTGAAAGCTGCTGAAAAAGGCCAGGTAATTGCCCGGGTGGCTGCTGAACTGCTGCGCCATCAGGTCCACCACAGCGGCCATTGATGCACGCCGGTGCGGGTAGCGGGTGGACAAGCGGTCGGCCACCTGCACCTGCAGGTTTTCAGCGGCAAAAACCGGCGGCACGTCGATCCAGCCGGTGTTGTCGGGCAGGCCCAGCAGGTCGCGCAGATAGGTTTGCGGCGCCAGCGTGGCGGAAAACAGCACGGCCGTGTGGCAGGCTTCGAAACGCGGGCGCAGAAAGGCGGCCGGCACCACGTTGCGCAGCGACAGCGTGGCCTGCAGGCCCTCGGCCGCCGCGCCGGGTGTGTTGCTGGGCGCGTCACCGGGCGCGCCGCGCTGCAGGTCCAACAGGCTGTGCGCGCCGTGGCGGTCCAGCGCTTTTTGCAGGCGCACGGCGTCGAAGTAGAAGTTCAACACGGCGCCACTGGCCAGCGGCTGGGTTTGAAAGTGGTCGCCCAGCGCAGACAACAGTTCTTGCAGGGCTTCAGCCACTTCCTCGGGCAGCTCGTCATAGGCGGTGTAGGGGCTGGGCTGCGCTTCGGCACAAGCCACCAGTGCCTGCAGCAGCTGCGCGAATGCGTGTTGCAAGACTGCAGGCGCCAGCTGCGCTGCCGCGCGTGTCTGCGCCAAGCTCAAGCTGGCGCTGTACATCTGGCGCGCGCGTTCCACCAGGTTGTGCGCCTCGTCCACCAAAAGCCCGATGCGCCAGCCCAGCGCCTGTGCAAGGCCCAACAATTGGCCGTTAGGGTCAAACGCGTGGTGCACGTCAGCCACCACCACATCGGCCCAGCGCAGCAGTTCCTGGCCCAGGTAATAAGGGCACACACCGTGCTGCAGCGCGACAAAGCGCAGCGCAGCGGGGTCGAGCCAGGCTTCCTGCACCGCTTGTTCACGCGCGGCAGGCAGGCGGTCATAAAAACCGCGCGCCAACGGGCAGGCGTCGCCGTGGCAGGCCTTGCCGGGGTGTTCGCAAGCCTGCTCTTTGGCCACCAGCGCCAGCACACGCAGGGCACCGCCCGGGGTGTGCTGCTGCACCCGCTGCAGAGCGTCCAGCGCCGCAATGCGGCCGGTGTTCTTGCACGTCAGGTAAGCCACCTTGTCGAGGCCCTGGCCCGGCATCGCACGCAACATGGGAAACAGCGTGCCGATGGTTTTGCCGATGCCGGTAGGCGCTTGCGCCAGCAGGCAGCGGCCGTTGACGGCGCTGCGGTAGACCGCCTCGGCCAGGCCACGCTGCCCGGCGCGAAAAGAGCCGGGCGGAAATGGCAGGCCCTGCAGCGCCTGGTCGCGCGCCGCGCGGTGGGCCGTTTCCTGCTGCGCCCAGGTCAAAAACCGTGCACAGCGCTGCGCCAGCAAGTCGTGCAGTTCGGCAGCGGCATAAAGCTGCCGCAGGTCCGTTTCCTGCTGCGTGGCGGCGTCCACATACACCAGCGCCAGGTGCACCTCAATCAGTTCACGCGCAGTGCACAACAAGGCGCCGTAGGTTTGCAGCTGCGCCCAGTGCAAATGGCGCCTGTTGTCCGGCACCGCTTCGGGCGCGCCGCGCAGGGTTTTGATTTCTTCCAGGCGGTTGCTGGGCGGGTCGTAACCGTCGGCGCGGCCGCGCACCAGCAGCAGACCGAAGCGGCCCTGCAGCGCCAGTTCACTTTCATAGTGCGGCCCGCGCCGGGCTTGCACCACGGCTTGCGAGAGCTGGCCTTCCAACGCCGTCGCCGAAGGCGTGAAGCGGCGGTCCAGGTCGCCATGTTTGGCGGTGAATTCGCACAAGCTGCGCACCGAAACGGTGTAGGACGGTGCTTCGACGTCGGGCGTGTGCATCACCGTGTCCTGCAGCACAGGCAGCTGCAGCAGCTTCGGTAACAGTCGCCAGCAAAAAAGCACCCGACGTCGCCGACGGGTGCTTTTCTGGGCGGGCGGGTGTGCCGGAAGGGGGGCAGCACGGGCAGAAGGATCAACAGTTGTTTGGTAGGCGCTAGTGGACTCGAACCACCGACCCCCACCATGTCAAGGTGGTGCTCTAACCAGCTGAGCTAAGCGCCTGTCGAGCCCACAAGTATATAGGACCGAACCGGGCTTGAAGCGCCGCGCCGCAGTGCCGTTAACGCCGCCGCGCGTGACGTACACCCGGCACGGCGCCAATTTGCGTCAGCACCTGCTGCAGCCTTGCGGCGTCGTGGGCCTCTACCGTGAATGTCATCCAGGCGCTCTTGGCGTTGCTGGAACGGTCGGCCGTGCGGTCGCGCGCACTCAGTGTGTTGACACCGGTCACATTCATCTGCGCCTTGGCAAAAACCTCGGACACATCACGCAGCAGGCCCGGCCTGTCAGCGGCCTGCACCACCACGTCCATAGGGTAGACACCCGGCTGCTCACGGCCTGCGCTGCCCCAGGCCACCTCAATCATCCGGCCGGGTGACTGCTGCGACATCTGGCGCAGGTTGGCGCAGCCGCGCCGATGCACCGCCACGCCTTTGCCGCGTGTGACAAAACCCGCTATGGCATCAGGCGGCGCCGGCCGGCAGCAGCGCGCCAATGTGGTTAGCAGCGAGTCCATGCCCACCACCAGCACGCCGCCCCGGCTGCCGCCGCTGCCTTCGCTGCGCGGCCGGTGCAGCGTGATGTCGTCTTCAGACGCGGGGGCAGGCGCAGGCCGTAGCAGGTTTTCGATGGTGCGCAAAGACAGTTCGTCCTTGCCCACCACTGCAAACAAATCATCAGCCTGCTTGAAGCCCAGTTGTTCGGCCAGCGCCTGGCGTTCAATGGCGGTGCGGCCTTCGCGCTGCAGCAGCTTTTCCACCTGTTCGCGGCCGCGTGCAATGGTCTGCGCCTGCGCTTGCGCGTTGAACCAGGCACGCACCTTGGCGCGGGCGCGCGGGCTTTGCAGGTAGCCGAGTTCGGGGTTCAACCAGTCCAGCGACGGGCCACCTTCTTTGGCGCTGATGACGTGCACCGTTTGCCCCGACTGCAGCGGCGTGTTCAGCTGCACCAGCGCGCCGTCCACGCGCGCGCCCCGGCAGCGGTGGCCCAGCTCGGTGTGCAGCGCATAGGCGAAGTCGACGGCCGTGCCGCCCACGGGCAGGTCGATGATGGTGGCTTCGGGCGTAAAGACATAGATGCGGTCGTCGAAGGCCGCCGTCTTTACGGCGTTCAATTCTTGCGCGGCGTTTGTTGCTGGTGCGCCATTCAAGTCAACAGTCAGGCCTTTGGCCGGAGCGCCCTGCACTTCACGTTCCCAGGCCAGCAGTTCACGCAGCACGGCCTTGCGGGCTTCGGCCACACGGTCTTCAAAGTCACCGCTGGCGCTGACACCGGCATAACCCCGTGCCCCCGCTTCTTTGTACATCCAGTGCGCGGCCACGCCG
>JAYUPP010000166.1:0-36643 GCA_043760045.1 Betaproteobacteria bacterium | reverse complement strand
GCCGCGCGGTGGTGGAAGCTTCGATGGGCGAAGAGCGCGCCAAGCTGCTGGAAACCTTGAGCGAAGGCTCCATCGTCAACGGCGTGGTGAAGAACATCACCGAGTACGGCGCCTTTGTCGACCTCGGTGGCATCGACGGCCTGCTGCATATCACCGACATGGCCTGGCGCCGTGTGCGTCACCCGAGCGAAGTGGTCACTGTGGGCCAGGAACTGACAGCCAAAGTACTGAAGTTCGACGCCGAGAAAAACCGTGTGTCACTTGGCCTCAAGCAGCTGGGCGACGACCCCTGGCACGGTGTGGCGCGCCGCTACCCGAACAGCACGCGCTTGTTTGGCAAGATCACCAACATCGCCGACTACGGTGCGTTTGTTGAAATCGAGCCCGGCATCGAAGGCCTGGTGCACGTGTCGGAAATGGACTGGACCAACAAAAACGTCGCCCCTGCCAAGGTCGTTACCCTGGGTGAAGAAGTTGAAGTCATGGTGCTGGAAATCGACGAAGACAAACGCCGCATCAGCCTGGGCATGAAACAGTGCAAGGCCAACCCGTGGGAGGAATTTAGCTCCAACGTCAAGCGTGGCGATCGTGTCAAAGGCCCCGTGAAGAGCATCACCGACTTCGGCGTTTTTGTCGGCCTGTCGGCCGGCATCGACGGCCTGGTGCACCTGTCCGACCTGTCCTGGCACGAGCCGGGCGAAACCGCCGTGCGCAACTACAAAAAGGGCCAGGAAGTGGAGGCCCTGGTGTTGGCCGTGGACGTGGAGCGTGAACGCATCAGCCTCGGCATCAAGCAGCTGGACGTCGACCCGTTCACCAGCTTCACGACACTGAACGACCGCGGTGCCATCGTCAACGGCAAGGTGAAAAGCGTGGACCCGCGTGGTGCCGAGATTCAGCTCAACGACGACGTTACCGGTTACCTGCGGGCTTCTGAGCTCAGCCGCGACCGTGTGGAAGACGCACGCAACCTGCTCAAAGAAGGCGACGACGTGAACGTGATGGTCATCAACGTCGACCGCAAGATGCGTTCGATCCAGTTGTCGATCAAAGCGAAAGACAACGCCGACGAGCAGCAAGCCATGCAGAAGCTGACGCAGAGCAACGAGCGTGAAAACGCCGGCACCACCAGCCTGGGTGCATTGCTGCGCGCGAAGCTGGACAGCCGGCCCGAGTAAGCACCGCCAGCGGCCTCCCCATGCTGTCTCAGGGGTGGCCGCTGTGTTTGTGTAGTGCGGTTGCGGAAGGCTTCCGGCCTTGCCGTTTCGGGTTTAACAAACGGCTTCAAAGATGACCCGCTCCGATCTCGTCAACCGCCTGGCTGAACAGTTTGCGCAGCTCACGCAGCGCGACACCGAGTTCGCTGTCAAAACCATCCTTGATGCGATGTCCGACGCCTTGTCGCGTGGGCACCGAATCGAGATTCGCGGCTTCGGCAGCTTTGCCATCAGCCGCCGCCCGCCCCGCATCGGGCGCAACCCGCGCAGTGGCGACCAGGTCGTGATCCCTGAAAAACGGGTGCCGCATTTCAAACCTGGCAAGGCGCTGCGCGCGGCCGTTGATCAAGACAGCCATCATGGCGCTGGCGAAACAACAGGCACCCAGCAGCCTGTTTGAGTTCTCAGTCTCGGCTGCAACCTCGCAGCCCCAGGCCCGGCGGGCTTCTAGAATGTGGCGCAGATGCGCATCCTGTCCTGGCTGCTACGAGCCTTCATCTTTTTCACGCTGTTCGCCTTTGCGCTGAACAACCAGCACGCCGCCAGCGTGCACTGGTTTTTTGGCGTCGAATGGCGTGCGCCTATGGTTTTTGTGGTGCTGGCCGCTTTCGCCGCCGGCATCGTGGTGGGCGCTGCGGCCATGCTGCCCGGGTGGTGGAAAACCCGCCTGGGCGCGGCTGGCGCCGGCAGGCTGTCGAGCGGCCCTGCCAGCGGCTCGCCGCCCCACCCGAGCGCTGTGCCCGGCGTGGCGCGCGCAGAGGGACCGCTGAGCGCCGCGCGTGCCGAGGGCAAAACCGGCGACGCTGCATCGGACTTCGGCGCCGACCATCCGTCGCGGCTGGGCGTCTGAGCCTGTTAGCCCGGCACCCGTCACCCCATGGACTTTGATCTGCAGTGGCTGCTGCTGGGCCTGCCGCTGGCTTTTTCGCTGGGCTGGCTGGCATCGCGCTTTGACTTGCGCCAGTTGCGGCAAGAGCACGAAGACTCGCCACGCGCCTATTTCAAGGGGCTGAACCTGCTGCTGAACGAGCAGCAAGACCAGGCAGTGGACGCCTTCATCCAGGCGGTGCAGAACGACCCCGAAACCGCTGAACTGCACTTTGCTTTGGGCAACCTTTTCCGGCGCCGTGGCGAATTTGAACGCGCGGTGCGCGTGCATGAACACCTGCTGTCGCGTGGCGACCTGAAAGCCGCCGATCGCCACCGGGCGCAGCTGGCGCTGGCGCAAGACTTCATGAAAGCCGGCCTGTTTGACCGTGCAGAAGCAGCCTGGCTGGCCTTGAAAGACACCGCCTACGACCACGATGCACAACTGGCGCTGTTGTCGCTGTATGAACGTTCACGCGAGTGGCCGCAGGCCGCAGCGGTGGCGCGGCGGCTCAGCGCGCTGTTTGATCTGAAAACGGCCGGCGCTTTGCATGACGCGACGCCTGCGGGAACCGCAGCGGAGTCTGCAACCAGCGCGGCCACCAGCTCGGCAAAAAACACAGCAACAGGTGCTGCAACAGGTTCTGCTGCGGGACTGGCAGCCGACAGCCGAGCAACCCCCATCAACACCTTTTCAGCCCGCATCGCGCATTACGAATGCGAAATGGCCGAAGCCTTCGACGCCGCCGGTGACAGCGAGCAGGCGCTGGCCGCGCTGCAACGGGCGCAGCAGGCTGCGGACCGGGCGCAGCCCGGCACGGTGCGGCCCGCCATCCTGGCCGGCCAGCGGCTGCGCCGCGCGGGCCAGCATCTGCAGGCGCTGCAGGCCTGGGACCTGCTGCGCCAGCAGCACCCGGCGGCTTTTGTGCTGGTGGCGGCCGACTACGCCCTTTCAGCGGTGCAGTGCGCGCAGCCGGCAACGCTGGCGCACGCACAAACGGTGTTGTCGGCGGCCCTGGCGGCTTATCCGTCGGTCGAACTCTTGCGTGCCATCGAGCACCTGCGCAGCGCTGCGGGCCCACAGGCGCCCGGCACGTCCGCAGCAGGCCTTTCGGTTGGCGTGGGTGCCAGCGACCGTTTGCAACCCTTGCTGCAGCATCTGCAGCAGCACCCATCACTGTCGGCGGCGCAGCTGCTGCTGGAAATGTCCCCGGCGGAGTGGACTGACGAGGCCTGGGCGGCTTTGCGCAACGCCGTCACGCGCGCGGCGCAACCGCTGCAGCGCTACCGCTGCGCCGCCTGTGGGTTTGAGGCGCAACGCTATTTCTGGCAATGCCCGGGTTGTTTGAGCTGGGACAGTTACCCGGCGCAGCGGCTGGACGCGCAGTAACGCCCAAAACAGCGTTTCACTGCCCCAGCGACTTCAACTGCAGCGCCAGCAAGTCCAGCACCGCCTCGCGCGTGGGCACCTGGCCTTTGCCGCCGATGCTGGCCACCGCGCCCGGCCCGGTGATGCCGGCCAGACCGGGGTCGTGATCACAGTAAACACCCAGCGTGGGCCGGCCGAGCGCCGCAGCCAGGTGCGTGAAACCGGTGTCCAGGCCCACCACCTGCTGCGCGCCAGCCAGCACCGCGGCCATCTCGCCCACCTTCAGAAAAGGCGGCACGTCGCCTTCGCAGCCGGCGGCGATGCGCTCGGCCAGCGTTTGTTCGGCGTCGCTGCCCCACAGCACCACCGGCATCCAGCCCTGTTCCAGCAGGCGCCGGCCCACCGCTACCCAATGCCGTTCGGGCCACAGTTTTTCGGCCCGGCTGGCATTCGGTATCAGCACCGCATAGCGGCTTTTCGGCACCCAGCCTGGCGCCGGGGCGCGCAGCCCGAAGTCGGGCGCCGAACCGGGCGCGGCGCCGCCACTTGCAGTGGCCTGCCCGCCACCTTCAGCGCCCTGCCCCGGCAGTGTGTAGCCCAGGTGCGCTGCGGCCAGGCGGCGGTTGCGCTGCACCGCTTGCAGGTTGCGCGGCACCGCAGCGGTGCGGTCGTACAACAAAGCGGCCAGCGGCTCACGAAGGCTGGCACGGTCATAACCGGCCACCGGTGCACCCGCCTGGCGGGCCCAGACCGCACTTTTCAGCAGGCCCTGCAGGTCCAGCACGTGGTCGTAGCGCTCGGTCTGCAACTGCTGCCGCAGCGCTTTCATGGCCTGCCAGGTGCTGCCTTTCCACAGCTGCGAGCGCCAGCGCCGCCAGGGCAATTCCAGCACCCGGTGCACACCCGGGTGCAAACGCGGCAGGGCCGCAAAACGGGGCTCTACCAGCCAGTCGATGCGCGCCGCAGGGTGCGCCCGCAGCACGTCGGCCACCACCGGTGCGGCGTGCACCACGTCGCCCATCGAAGACGTTTTGACGATGAGCAGGCGCATCGGGTTTTCAGCGCGCCGGCGGGCTCGCCGCCGCGCTGGACTGCAACGGCGGGCTCGTCGCCGCGCTGGACTGCAACGGCGGGCTCGTCGCCGCGCCGGTGTCCAGGCGCAGCTTTTCCTTCACAAGTTCAGGGTTCAGCGCCGCGTCGTTGTACATCTTGAACTGGCGGTAAATCTTGAACAGCGCCTTGCCGGTGGCCGCATCGGCCAGCAGCGCGTCCAGGCAACCGCCCAGGTCTTCACGCTGCTGCAGCAAACGCGCCAGTTTGGTGGCACTGCTGCGGCGGTGCGGCTCGTCCACATCGCTGCGCAGCGTTTGCAAACGCATGGCGTGCACTTTGAGCGCCAGGATCGACAGGCGGTCGATCATGCTGCCTGCGGTTTCGCTGTTCAAGCGCGCCGTGACTGACGCGCGCGACGACGGCGTGTCGCTGCGCGCCGATTCGGGGTCCACCAGGCCCAGCGCCAGCAGCAAGATTTCGTCGATGCGTTCGGTGGCGTCGTTGCGCGCCTGGTTGTGGCCGTCGATGGCACGTTTGTTGGCTGCAATCTCGGCGTCGGCCACCGTGGTGCGCCGCGCCAGGTCTTCTTCGGCCCACAGCAGGCTGTTGCAGCGGTGGTTGCGCTGCAGCCACTGCAGCAGCTCTGCAGGTGCGGCCGCTGGTTGCTGCTGCGGCCAACCCGGGGCGTTCAGCAGCGTGTCATGCAGCTGCTGGATGTCGGCGGCGGAAAGGGGCACCCGATGGGGCACGACAAGGGAGTCTGGCAGGCTGGCAAATGGCTGGTTCATTGTTGAAAAAAAGCGGCGCAGGGTGGCTGGCAGAATCTGCAGATTATTCGCCAGTTCCCTTGCGCCCCGAATCGATGCCCACCCACGCTTGCAGCACGGCGCCTCACCGGCTGAAGCGGTGAAAACCACGCCACCGTCAGGCGCTGCGCGACCGCTGGTGGTGCGCATCCGCAATTGGGTGGGTGACGTGGTGCTGGGCCTGCCGGCGCTGCAGCTGCTGCAGGCGCAGGGCCATCAACTGCACATCGTTGCCCGTGGCAAGTGGGCGCCGGCATTGCTGGCCGGCACCGGCTGGCCCGTGCATGTGCAGCCTGCGGGCCTGCGCCCGAGGGTGGCGCAGCTGCGCCACCTGGGCCGGCAGTGCCAGGCGCTGGACCCGGGCTTCAAGCGCCGCGAAAACGCCTTCTTGCTGCCGGTGTCATTTTCCAGTGCGCTGGAAATGAAACTCGCCGGGCTGCGAACCGTGGGTGTGGCCAAGGAAGGTCGCTCGTTGCTGTTGGCGCGTGCCGAGCCTTGGGCGCAAACGGGCCATGAACTGGAACGTTATTGGGACATCGCCTGCCGCTTCATCGGCCAGCAATTGCCGGTGCCCAGCCACATCGATCTGCCGGTGCGCGCAACCGACGTTGTTGACGCGGCCGCGCTGCTGGCCGCGCAAAACATCGGTGGCCACTTTGTGATGATCTGCCCCTTTGCTGGTGGCCGCGCAGCCACCGCCAGCAAGGCCGACAAACGCTGGCCGGGCTTCACAGACTTCGTGCGCCAGGGCCAGCAGCGTCTGGGCTTGCCATTGGTGGTGTGCCCCGGCCCCGGTGAAGACGACGCCGCGCGCCAGTTGTACCCCGCTGCCCGGCTGGTGCCTGGCAGTGGCATGGCGATCTACGCCGCGCTGCTGCAACGCGCGGCACTGGTGGTGGCCAATGACACCGGCCCCGGCCACATGGCGGCTGCGCTGGGCCGGCCGCTGATCAGCCTGCCCGGCCCCACCAACGCCGCGCGTTGGGCACCCTGGGGGCCTAACGTTCATGTGCTGCAGCGCCCCAACCGTAAAGATCAAGCCGACTGGCCCAGCGCTGAAGAAGCGTTGATGCTGGCGCAGCGCCTGCTGCGGCTTACGCCGCAGCGTTGACACCCCTTGGCGGGCCGTCCGATGGGGGCCCCGACAAGCCCCCATGCTGACGCCCCTTCGCGGCCCCTCTCGTGGTGACAGACAGGCAGGGGCCGTGGGCAAAAAATGCCACCCAGCCCGTGACGCCAGTTGGCCACCTTCAGGCCCTTGCGGCGCGAGGCTGAACCCCTCGTCAACCTGTTCAAGGAGAGCAAACATGATCCGCCGATTCATCATTCAAGCCACTTTGTTTTGCGCCGCGGCCTTTGCCGGGCCCGCGCTGGCCGCCACCGATGTCAACCTGGCCAGCCCGGCTGAACTGCAGGCGGTCAAGGGCATAGGCCCGGGGCTGGCCGGCAAAATGGTGCAAGCACGCCAGACTGCCACGTTCAAAGACTGGGCCGACTTGGTGGACCGCGTGGCCGGCGTGGGGCCGGGCAACGCAGCGCGCTTTTCGCAAGCCGGGCTGACGGTTGCGGGTGCGGCTTATGCACACCAGCCGGCGGGCGCGAAAGTCAAGCCCGCAGGCGCTCAAGCGAAGACTGCGGCTGCACCGACCCAGCCCGCAGTTGGCGCCGAGCGGCAGCGCACATCAAAGGCCGACAACAAGACCAAGGGCAAGACCAACGGCAAAGCTGACCTCAAGCCTGCCGCCTGAAGGCGCGCCCGATCAAGGCAACATCAGATCGGGTTCGTCGGCCGACACGCGACGGTGTTCGGGCATCAGCGTGTCCCAGCCAAAAAAGCGCATCACCTCGTCGCGCCGCGCCACCGTATCGGCCCAGCCGAGTGCCATCAACTCTTGTGTGTAGGGCGCTTCAAACAGCAGGTAGCTGGCCAATGCTGCACCACGCGCCCGCTCACCGTCACCACCGGGCCCCACGCCCACGCCACGCAGCAGCGCACGCACGGGCGTGGGCAACGCCGCGATGTGGCGCGCGGCCACGTCGTCCAGGCGCTGAGTGGGTGAAATCACCAGTGCCTCAAGGGGCCGCAGCTCGCTGTCGGCGAGCGCTTTTTCGGGCAACAGCGCCAGTGTGCGGTTGATGCGGCGCATGCGTTCAATGTCCACCGCCAGCGCGTCCAGAAAGATGCTGGACATGGCATGGCCGGCAATCTGGGCCAGGCTGGGGTAACCCGGCTCGGCCACCGCGCGGCCGGCCGGTTCATGCATGCGGCCGGCGCCGATGATGAACAGGCGCTGTGCACCCAGGTGCACGGCGGGTGACAGCGGTGCGGTCTGGCGCATCGAGCCGTCACCAAACCAGCCCTGCGCGCCGCGCACCGTGAGCGAGGTGGCCGGAAAAACAAAAGGTATGGCCGATGAAGCCAGCAGGTGCGCATGCGTGATGGGGCCCTGCACCGCCACGCGCTGCGAGCGCAACCAGGGCGCGATGGGATGCGCCGCGTCGTAGAAGGTGTGGTGTTCGCCGCTGGAATAACTGGAAGCCGTGACGGCCACCGAATGCAGGTGTTGCTGCTGCAACATCGCGGGCAACCGTTCCAGCGGCACCAGGCGCTGCAGCAGTTCAGCCAGCGGTTCGTTGTCCAGCAAGGACCGGGGCCGCGCCAGGCGAAAACGGGCGATCACCCAGCCGACGGAAAACATCGTCAGCCAGCGGGCGCCGGATCGAATGACGCCCAGTGAATCGGCGCGGTAGACCTGGTCGGCGCTGAAGTTCTGCCACACCTTGCTGATGACTTCCACCGCCGCATCAAAACGGTCGGCCTGGCAGGCCAGCGCCATGGCGTTGATGGCACCAGCCGACGTGCCGCAGATCACCGCAAATGGGTTGCGCTGCCGCGCAATCGGCCCCACCGATTGCCGCCGCATGTGCGTCAGCGCGCGCAGCACCCCCACCTGATAGGCCGCGCGGGCGCCGCCGCCGCTGAGCACCAGCGCCGTGCGCGGCTCGTCGTACTGAGGCGCCAACTGGGGCGCTACCTGAGGCGCTAACTGGGGAGTTAACAGGGGTGCAAACGGAGGCGCGGTCGCAGGGTTCAACAAGATTGCACCTGCGGGTTTTCAGTCGTACACCACCGCCGCCATGCCGCCGTGCGCCATGCTGCGCCAGCGTGCCAGCGCTTCGTCGCAGGGCCAGAAGCGGGCGGTATCGCCCAGCTCCAGTTCAGCCGTCACGTGGGGCCGCTGCAGCTGCACACGCACCGACAAACCCTGCACCAGGTCGCCGTGCTCGCCGGCCACGCGCCGGGCCGGCCACAGGCGCAGCACATCGGCCACCGCCGGCGCGCCGCCGCCATTCACCGTCACCGCCATATAGCGGCCGAAACGCGCGCGGGCAGCCGCCAGGCCCCACACCTGCGTCACGTTCAAACGCAGGCCGCCGGTGAAGCGGTCGGGCTGCAGTTTGCCCTGCACGATGACAAGCTGGTCTTCAGCGGCCAGCTCGCGCTGGCTGTCGAAAATTTCGTCGGGCGCCACCGCCTCCACACTGTCGCTGCCGTCGTCGAGCTTGAAGATCAGCACGCGCCCGCGCTGGCCGTTGACGACCCGGGGGTCGGTGACGATGCCGGCCAGCAGTTGGGGGTCTTTGGAATCTCGACGACTGTCCCCCAGGCTGTCGATGGGCTGGCGAACAAAGCGGCGCACCTCGTCTTTCCAGGCGTCAAACAAGTGGCCCGAAAGATAAAAGCCCAGCGCTGCCTTTTCGTTCATCAGGCGGTCGCGCACGTCCCACGCGGCCGCATGCACCAGCGCCGGTTCCTGCGTGCTGCTGCCGTGGCTGTCGCCACCGGCGTCACCCGTGTCAAACAGGCCCCCCTGCAGCGCGTTGGCCTGCTGCATTTCCGCCCAGTCCATGGCCAGGCCCACGCTGGCCAGCAGCCCGGCACGGCCTTGCTGGCCTGTGGGGTGCACGTTGTCGAAGGCGCCGGCTTTCACCAGCGCTTCAATGGCGCGTTTGTTCACCGCCTTGCGGTCCACCCGGGCGCAGAAGTCGAACAGGCTGCGGTAAGGGCCGCTGCCTTTGCCTTCAAAAGCCCCCTGTCCTTCACGCGCGGCCACGATGGCTTCAATTGCGCTTTGACCGGTGCCCTTCACAGCCGCCAGGCCGTAACGCACCAGGTTGTCGGTGATGGGCTCGAAGCGGTGGGTGCCGCGGTTGATGTCGGGTGGCTCAAATGCCACCCCAAACAGCTTGGCATCGGCAATCAACACCTTCAGCTTGTCGGTGTTGTCGGCCTCGATCGTCATGTTGGCGGCATAAAACTCGGCCGTGCAGTGCACCTTCACCCAGGCCGTGTGATAAGCCAGCAATGAATAGGCCGCAGCATGGCTTTTGTTGAAGCCATAACCGGCGAACTTTTCCATCAGGTCGAAGACCTCGTTGGCCTTCTCGGGGCCTATGCCCTGGCGGTCGGCGCCTTCGCGAAAGATGCCGCGCTGCTCGGCCATTTCTTCGGCCTTTTTCTTGCCCATGGCGCGGCGCAACAGGTCGGCGCCGCCCAGGCTGTAGCCGCCCAGCACCTGGGCGCTTTGCATCACCTGTTCCTGGTAGACAAAGATGCCGTAGGTTTCGGCCAGCACCGGCTCCAGCAGCGGGTGCGGGTAGGCGATGTCTTCCTTGCCGTTCTTGCGCGCGCAAAAACTGGGGATGTTTTCCATCGGGCCGGGGCGAAACATGGCGTTGAGCGCAATCAGGTCTTCCAGCCGGCCGGGTTTGGCTTCGCGCAACATGCCTTGCATGCCGCGGCTTTCAAACTGGAACACGGCTTCGGTGCGGCCATCGGTGAAAAGGCGGTACACCCGCGCGTCGTCCAGCGGCAGGTTTTCGTAAACAAAGTCAGCCCGGCCCGCGCGGCGGGCGCGAATCATGTGTTTGGCCATTTCCAGAATGGTCAGCGTGGCCAGGCCCAGAAAGTCGAACTTCACCAGGCCGATGGCCTCCACATCGTCTTTGTCAAACTGGCTCACCGCGCTGTCGCTGCCGGGCTGCTGGTACAGCGGGCAGAAGTCGGTGATCTTGCCCGGCGCTATCAGCACACCGCCGGCGTGCATGCCCACGTTGCGCACCAGACCTTCCACGCGCGTGGCCAGCGACAGCAACTCGGCCACTTCTTCTTCGGCTTTTTCGCGTTGTTCCAGTTCGGGAACTTCGGCGCGCACATAGATGAGGCCCGGGTCGGGCTCGGCGGGGGGCTTGGGCACCGGCGCCAGCGTGTAGGTCTTGCCGGGCAGCCCGGGCACCAGCTTGGCCACGCTGTCCACATGGCCGTAACCCATGCCCAGCACACGGCCCACGTCGCGCAAAGCGGCTTTGCTGGCCATGGTGCCGAACGTCACAATTTGACTGACAGCCTGGCGACCGTATTTGTCTTTGACGTATTCGATCACGCGGTCGCGGTTGCCCTGGCAGAAGTCGATGTCGAAGTCGGGCATCGACACCCGTTCAGGGTTCAGGAAACGCTCGAACAGCAGCTTGTATTGCAGCGGATCCAGGTCGGTGATGAGCAGCGCATAGGCCACCAATGAACCAGCGCCCGAGCCGCGCCCCGGCCCCACCGGGCAGCCGTTGGCCTTCGCCCAGACGATGAAGTCGCTGACGATCAGGAAGTAACCCGGGAAACCCATCTTGACGATGGTGTCGAGCTCAAATTCAAGCCGCTCGGCATAGCGGCCGCGCACCTGTTCGCGCCGTGTCGCGTCGGGGTACAAGGCCAGCAGGCGCTGCTCAAGTCCGGCCCGCGACGCCTTGCGAAAGTAGTCATCGATGGGCATGCGCACACCGTTTTCCAGCGGTGTGGGGAAGTCCGGCAGCTGGGGTTTGCCCAGCACCAACGTCAGGTTGCAGCGGCGCGCAATTTCAACGGTATGCGCCAGCGCTGAAGGCACATCGGCAAACAGCGCCTGCATCTGCGCCTGGGTCTTGAAAAACTGTTCCCGTGAGAAGCTCTTTTTGCGCTTGGGGTTGGCCAGCGTTTCACCTTCGGCCACACACACCCGCGCCTCGTGCGCTTCGAAATCTTCACGCTCCAGAAACTGCACCGGGTGCGTGGCCACCACCGGCAGCCGCATCTGCGCGGCCAGTGCCACCGCTGCATGCACATGCGCTTCATTGCCAGGCAGGCCGGCACGCTGCAGTTCCAGATAAAAGCGGCCCGGGAACAGGTCGGCGAGACGTTGAGCAAGCAGCTGAGCGCGTTCGGGTTCGCCGGCCAGCAGCGCCATGCCCACGGCGCCCAGGTCGGCACCTGAAAGTGCAATCAGGCCACCGCCCAATTCGGGCAGCCATTCCCACTTCATCCAGGCCTGCGCACGCTGTGCGTTGCGCACCCAGCCGCGCGCCAGCAGTTCACACAGGTTCAGGTAACCCTGCTGGTTTTGCACCAGCAGCAGCAGTCGGCTGGGCAGGCGGTCGCCACCGCCACCGCTGGCACCGGCCGTGGCAGCAGCCAGCGGCTCCATCAGCACGTCCACAGCGATCAGCGGCTTCACGCCCTGCTCGCGGCAGGCGCGATAAAACTTGACGGTGCCAAAGAGGTTGTTCAAGTCGCTGATGGCCAGCGCTCCCTGGCCGTCGGCACGCGCTGCGCGCGCGGCGGCGTCGATGCGCAGGGTGCCGTCAACAACAGAAAATTCGGTGTGGGTGCGCAGGTGGACAAAGTTCATGCAACGATTCTAGAGAGCCACCCACACCCGCTTTGCCACCCGCTTGCCACCCGCGTTGCCACGCGGTTGTCGCCCGGCTGTCTCCCAACTGCCGCCCGGCTGCCCTGGCGTCGAGCGTTATGCTGGGCAAACCATGAACACTTCACCCGCCCCAAGAGTGGCGCTGCTGTACCCCGGCGACCGCGCCGCACGCAACCGCGCCGACCCGCAAGCCAGCCGCTTTGCAACGCTGTTTGACGCCTTTGCTGCCGCTGGCGTGGCGGCCGAGCCCGCCGTCTGGCACGACGACGTTGCCGACGAGGTGCAAGCCCAGTTGCAGCAGGTGCAGGCCGTGCTGGTGTGGTGCAACCCGATCGAAGATGGGCGCCGCCGCGACCGGCTTGACGCCGTGCTGCGCCGGGTAGCGCAGGCGGGGGTGTGGGTCAGCGCGCACCCTGAAGCCATCCAGCGCCTGGGCACCAAAGACGTGCTCTTCGAAACGCGTGACCTGCCCTTGGGCAGCGACGTGGCGCGCATCGAAAGCCTGGCGCAGCTGGCAGCGGAACTGCCGCAACGCCTGCAGCGGGGCGCACGGGTGCTCAAGCAGCACCGCGGCCACAGCGGCATCGGCGTGTGGCGGGTTGAACAGGCTGGCGGTGGTGCGTTCAGCGTCCAGCATGCGCAGCGTGGCAGTACGCCGCAGCACATGAACCTGGCCGTCTTGCAGGCCACGCTGGCACCCTACTTCGAACCCGCTGCAGGTGGCCACATGGTCGACCAGGCCTGGCAGCCGCGATTGGCCGAGGGCATGGTGCGGGCTTATCTGGTGGCAGACCGCGTGGCCGGCTTCGGCCACCAGGCCATCAACGCACTGCACCCCGAAGCTGCGTCAGCCGGGCCCCGGCTGTACCACGGCGCCGACATGCCTGACTTCCAAAGTCTGCGGCAACAACTGGACAGCACATGGGTGACGCTGCTGCGCGAGCGCGTGGGCCTGGCGCATGAACACCTGCCGCTGCTGTGGGACTGCGACTTCATGCTGGGCGAGACCCCGCCCGGCGAGGCGCAGCGTTATGTGCTGTGCGAAATCAACGTCAGCAGCGTGGCGCCGTTCCCGCCGTCGTGCATCGCGCCGCTGGTGCAGGCCGTAAAACAACGCTTGGCAATGCCAACAGCAGGCCGCGCCTGACGGTTTGTGTCAGTGCCGATGGACGTGGTGCGCATCGGGCACATGCGCATGCACATGCTGCACCGGCTGGTGCCGGTGAACATGGCTGTGCTCACCTATGGGCACAGGGTCGTGCGGGCTCGTGTGGGGTTCGTGCTGGTCGAGCACCAGCACCATGGCGCCGGCCAGCAGCAACCCCAGGGCCGCCCAAACGCGGCCAGCCATGGTTTCGCGATACAGGCGCCAGGCCAGCACAACGGTGAAAAAAGCCTCCAGCGTCAGCATCAAAGACGCACGGGTGCCGCGGGTGCGCTGCAGCCCCCAGGCCAATGCCGCCGGGCCGATGACGGCACCGAAGCCGGCCATCAACAGCAGCCTGGGCAGGTCGCTGCGCTGCAAACCTGCTTCGCGGTGGTTGCGCCGGCGCAGCAAGCCCACGGCGGCTGCCCCCGCAGACAACAGCGCTGCGGTGCTGAAGGCCCCGAGCCCGGTGCCGAACTGCTGCACCAGCGGTGTGCTGACGCCAAACAGCACGGCAGCCAGCAGCGCCAGCAGGCCGCCGCGCAGGGCGGGCAAAGACAACGCAGAAAAACCCATGGGCTCGAACGCGCTACTTCACCGTAAACCGCACCGTAACGGCCTTCTTGGCCGGCGTGCTCAGCGCTGCCACCACTTTGGCCCCGGCGGGCAGCTTGAAGCCTCTGGCTTCAAGTTTGTCGCCAGCTGCGGTCAATTCGGCCTCCGACTTTTCGCTGCCATGCAGCACGGTCAGTTTGCCCGTTATTCCGGTGGGCGCCATCGGCTTGCCGTGGTCTTCGACATACAGCACCGCGCCGCCTGCGGTGGCCACCAGCTCAAAGCCCAGATCACTGGCCGTGGCGACGGTGCCGCCATGTTTGGCTTGGGCGCCGCCATGGGCCATGGCGGCATTGAACGACAACACCGCAAGTCCCAGCACGGCGGCAGTCAACAGCTTGTTCATCATTTCATTCATCACTTTCAAGGGTGCGGCGCACTGGTACAGGCGGCGCCGCCGGGCCTGACTGCAAATCACAGACTGAAAATCACAAACTGCAAATCAATAGGCTTCCTGCGTGCCGGCTGCACCGGGCTGCGGCTCAGGCTCAAGCTGCGTCAGCCGCATCGTCGCCCGCTCGCCGAACAGCCAGAACAGCACCGGCGTCAGCAAGGTGTCGAGCAAGGTTGAACTCACCAGCCCGCCAAAAATCACCACCGCCACCGGGTGCAGAATTTCCTTGCCCGGCGCGTCGGCCGCCAGCAGCAGCGGCGTCAGCGCCAATGCGGCCACCAGCGCCGTCATCAACACGGGTGTCAGCCGTTCCAGAGAGCCACGCACAACCATCGATTGGGTGAAGGTCTCGCCCTCGAACTTGCACAGGTTGATGTAGTGGCTGATCTTCAAAATGCCGTTGCGGGTGGCGATGCCGGCCAGTGTGATGAAGCCGACCATCGACGCCACCGACAGTTGAACGCCGGCCAGCCACATGGCGACGACAGAGCCGATCAGCGCCAGCGGAATATTGGCCATGATGATGGCGGCCAGCACCACCGACTGGTAGCGTGTGTACAGCACCAGGAACATCATGGCCAGCGACACCACCGAAAGGCCGGCGATCAGCCTCGTGGCTTGTTCCTGGGCCTGGAACTGGCCTTCCAGGCTGACGAAGTTGCCAGCTGGCAAAGGTGTTTCGGCAATGATGCTGCGGATGTCCTTGATGACCCGCCCCATGTCGCTGCCATCGGTGTTGGCGTAGACGATGATGCGGCGGCGCCCGTTTTCGCGCCCGATCTGATTCGGGCCGTCGGTCTCTTCCACGCTGGCGATGCTCGAAACCGGCACACGCCCGGCAGGCGTGTCGATCAGCGTGCGCGCCAGGTCTTGCGGGCTGCGCTGGTGGTCGGGCAAGCGCAGCACCAGTTCGTAACGGCGCGGGCCGTCCACGATGTCGGCGCCCTGATTCGGATGCGCGCCATCGGTCAGCGCTTTCAGCACGCGGATGGCTTCGCCCGGTGCCAGGCCCAGCTGCGCGGCTTTGCGGTGGTCCAGGCGCACGGTGATCTGCGGAATCAGCACCTGCTTTTCCACCGTCAGGTCCACCAGCCCCGGCACGCCCGCGAGTTGCCCGCGCAGCTGTTCGGCCAGGCCGCGCAGGGTGTCGGTGTCGTCGCCGAATATCTTCAGCGCAATCTGCGCGCGCACGCCCGACAGCAGGTGGTCCAGGCGGTGGCTGATGGGCTGGCCGATGGTGGTCTGCGCCGGCAGTGAAGAGAGCCGCTCGCGGATGTCGGCCATGATGGTTTCGCGGTCACGGGTGCTGCCGTCACCCTGGCGTTTGAGGTCCACATCGATCTCGGCCGCGTGCACACCTTCTGCATGTTCGTCCAGCTCTGCGCGGCCGGTGCGGCGGCCCACCTGCATGACCTCGGGCACCTGAAGGATGAGTGTTTCGGCCAGCGCGCCGATGCGGTTGGATTCGGCCAGCGCGATGCCCGGCTGCATCACCAGGCCCAGCACCAGTGAACCCTCGTTGAAGGCCGGCAAAAAGGCGCGTGGGAAGAAGGGCACCGTGGCCGCGGCGCCGGCCACCGCCAGCACGGCCAGCGTTATCAGCAGTTTGGCGCGGCCGAACGACCAGCTCAGCAATCGGCTGTCCTGGCGCTTCAGCCACGCCACCAGCGGGCTGTCGCCGTGGTTCAGGCGCTTCATCGTTGGCAGCAGGTAAAAACACATCACCGGTGTCACCGTCATCGAGACGAACATCGAAGCCAGGATCGACACGATGTAGGCAATGCCCAGCGGCGTGAACAGCCGCCCTTCGATGCCGGGCAGCGCAAACAGCGGCACAAATACCAGCACCACGATGACGGTGGCGTAGACGATGCCCGAGCGCACCTCGACGCTGGCGCGTCGCACGACCTGCACCACCTGCGGCCCCGACAGCGGGTTGTCGGCCGCCTTGTGTTGTTTCAGGCGCCGCAAGATGTTCTCGACATCCACCACCGCGTCGTCCACCAGCTCGCCGACGGCTATCGCCAGGCCGCCCAGCGTCATGACGTTGATCGACTGCCCCAGCCACTGGAAGACGAGTGCGGTGACGGCCAGCGAGAGCGGAATCGCCACCAGCGAGATCACCGTCGTGCGCACCGACAGCAAAAACGCGAACAGCACGATGGCCACCATGATGGCGCCGTCGCGCAACGCCTCGGCCACGTTGCCGACCGACGCCTTGATGAAGTCGGCCTGGCGGAACAGCACACGCGGTGCGGCCATGCCCCTGGGCAATCCTTGTTGCAACTCGGCCAGCGCCACTTCGATCTGCGCGGTGAGCTGCACCGTGTCGGCCTGCGGCTGTTTCTGCACGCTGACCACCACCGCCGGCAAGCCGTTGTAGCCGGCGTCGCCGCGCTTCAGGCCGGCGGCAAACGAGACCGTCGCGACCTGTTCCAGCAGGATCGCGCGGCCGTTTTTCCAGGCCACTGCGATGCCGCCCAAGTCTTCGGCGCGGTTCGTGCGGCCGAGGTGGCGGATCAGGTATTCGCGGCTGTTGAGGTCGATGAAACCACCGCCCGCGTTGCTGGCGTAGCCCTTCAGCGCCTGCTCGACCTGCGTCAGCGAAACGCCGAACTGCGCCAGGCGCGCGGTGTCGGGCGCCACGCGCAAGGTGCGCACCTCGCCGCCGATGGGAATGACCTGCGCCACGCCGGGAATGGACAGCAGCCGCGGGCGCAGCACGAAGTCGGCGTATTCACGCGCCTGCATCGGTGTGGCGACGGCAGTTTTGCCGTCGCCCGCAACCAGCGGCAACGCCACCAGCATCACCTCGCCCATGATCGACGACACCGGCCCCATCACGGGCGTGATGTTGCCCGGCATCTGCGTGCGCACCACAACCAAGCGCTCGGCCACCAACTGGCGGTTGCGGTAGATGTCGGTGCCCCATGCGAACTCGGCGTACACCAGCGACAAGCCCACGCCCGAGGTGCTGCGCACGCGCGTCACGCCCGGCATGCCGTTGAGCGCCGTCTCCAGCGGAAAGGTGACCAGCTGCTCCACTTCTTCAGGCGCCATGCCGCCGGCTTCGGTCAGCACGGTGATCAGCGGTTTGTTGAGGTCGGGGAACACATCCACGGGTGTGCGCCAGGCGGTGAACGCGCCATACGCCATCAACAGCGCCGCCACCGCCAGCACAAACAAGCGGTTGTGCAGGCTGGTGCTAACTATCCAATTGAACATGGTTGTGACCCTTCAGTCGGCGCCGGGCCGTTGCCAGGCCGACTGAACGCCCCCTGGGGGAGCCGTGAACGAAGTGAATGCGGGAGCTGGCATGTCAGCGAATCTGCGCGATCAATGCCGCACCCTGCACGACGATGCGGTTGTCAGCGCCGAGGCCGTGGGTGACAACCACCGTGCCGGCGTCCAGTGGCCGGAACTGCACCGGCTGCGGGACGAAACGCTCGGCGCCCGACTTGATCCAGACGATGGGCTCGTTGGACGGGTTGCGCACCACGGCTTGCGCCGGCAACAGCACGCCCTGGATGCGCTCTTTGGATTGCGCCACCACCGTCACGGGTTGGCCCACCGCCAGCGGCAGCGCCGACCCGGCCTGGGTGGGTGCCACGGCAAAGGTCAGTGGCAACACGCCGTCGCGCAGCGCACGCGCAGCCCCCAACAGGCGCAAGCGCACGCCCGCCACGCCTTGCAGCGACGCGCCAGCCAGCTGCGCTGCCAGCGTGACATCTGCAGTCGTGGCTTCAACCAGCAAACGTGCCGGGTCCACCACTTCCAGCAAGACATCGCGCGGCTCCACCACCTGGCCCACGGCAAGGTCTGCACGCGCCACCACGCCGCTGACGGGGGCCAGCAGGGCTTCACGGGCCACCAGGCTGCCCCCGATGCTGCGCTCGCGCTCGGCCAGGCTCAAAGCTTCGCTGCGCGCCGCTTCGATGTCCTTGCGCGGCACCGTGCCCTCCAGGCCTTGCAGGCGCAGCACACGCTGCTCGGCCAGTTGCCGCTGCGCGCGCAGTTCGGCCAACTGGGCCTGCTGGGCACCCAGCGCATACGGGTCGGCCAGGTAACGCACATAGGCCAGCACCTCACCGCGCTTCACAGCCTGTCCGGCAACGGGCAGCCCTTGTGGACCCGGCTCGATGCGCCCGCCCCGCGCGGCTTGCACGCGCCCGCTGGCGTTCGGGTCCATCGCCACGCGGCCCGGCAATAAAACCGTGGCTGCAGCCTCTGATGCGGGCGCCAGCACGGTGCGTATCGCCAGGCGCCGCTGGGCCAGCTTGGGCACGTTGACGCTGCCGTCAGGCAAACGCGCCAGGCCCGAGGCGTTGACGGCCGCGCCGGGCGCGTCAAGATGTTCACCATTGGGGCCGTGTGCGCCCGGTGCGGCGCGGGCCACGTTCAGCAGCAGCGTAAAGGCCACGATGGCTGCCAGCACCCGCAGCAACACACCCCCGAAGAACCACCCAAGTTTGTGCTTCATCACAGACCCCCCTGCAGCTTGCGGGCCTGCCGCCGGCGCCGGCGCCACCAGGCGCCAGCGGCCACCAGAACCAGCGCCGCTGCGCCGGCGCCTGCCCAGGCTTTGCGCTCCAGCGCGGGGTCATGCCCGTGGTCATCCGGGTTCCCGGCGTGGCCGTGACCGTTCGCCGCCGCAGCAGCTGCAACGCTGACGAGCGTGCCATCCAGCAAGTCGCTGTCGGTGCCTGCTTTCAGCGTGAAGACCAGCGCATGTTCACCCGGCTGTGCCAGTTTTTTCAGGAACGCAGCGTCATCGACCGCGTAGTCACCGTGGTCGGCGTGGAATTTGGCGCGCGCCTTCAGCCCACCCGACTCGACGTCAAGCTCGGCGCCCAACACCGGTTCGTTGCTTTCGAAACGGTCGATGAGGACCGAGAGTTCGCTGCCCGACAAAGTGGCCACCAGTTCAAACTGCTCGGTCTTCGTTTCCATGCGCGGCTGGCGCGTCGCGGCACTCACGCCCGTGGGTGCGTCCAGGTGTTCGCCATTCGGGCCGTGGGCACCGGGGGCGGCTGACAGCGGGGGGTGGCTGGCCAGCAGCAAGGCCAGCAGGGCCGCAGGCCGCAGTAACTTTGCGTGTGGCGGTGCAAGTTGCTGCACCTTGCAGCGGTTGAAGACGTTGTTCATGGCATCCATCCCAGGGCTTGTTGAAGGCGGGCCGAGGCCAGGCCCCGTGCAGCGGTCTGGCGCGCGGCGGCGTTGTGCGCCTGCGCAGCGGCGGCACGCGCGCGCAGCAGGTCGGGCAAAGGCGTTTCACCCGCGCGGTACGACTTGTCAATGAGCTCGGTCCGTGCCAGCAGCAGCCGGGCGCGCGCGCTTTCGGCGTCCAGCTGCGCCTGCGCCGAGCGCTCGGCATCGTGTGCTGCCGCGATCTCGCTTTCGATGCGTTCACGCAGCCGCTCGGCATGGGTCTGGGCGACGTCCAGTTCAGCCAGCGCGGCCGCTTCCAGCGGCCGGTTGCGGTCGGCCGTGCCCAGGGGCAGTCGCAGCGCAATGGCCAGGCTGCCTTGTGCGCCTTCGGCCCGACCCGCCACGTTCTGGCGCAGGCCCAGCGTGAGTTCGGGCGCGTCGCGGCGCGAGTGGCGCAGCAGTTCAACACGCTTGCGCGCCAGTTCGGTGGCCAGGCTGGCCAGTTGCAGTTCCGGGTGCAGCGCCAAGGCTGCCGGCGTTGTCTCAGTGTCGGCCTGCGTGTTCATCTCCGGCCAGGCCGCCTGCCCACTCAGCAAGACCCAGCGCCCGCGAGCGACTCGCAGGCGCTGGCCGGCGTCCAGCTGTTGCGCCTGGGACGACAAAAGTTCGGCCTGCGCCGCCAGCGCGTCGGCAGGTGCCAAATCGCCGGCACGAACGCGGCGGTCCACGTCGTCGGCCAACTGCTGCAGCGTTTGCGTGAAGGCAGCGGCCTGGGTGGTTTCTGTTTGCGCCGCAGCCAGCTGCCACGCCAGTTCACGCAGTTCACCGGCCAGTCGAAGCCGGGCCATCTGTTCCAACGCCTGGGCCTGTGCCGCAGCGGCTTCAGCGGTGCCGGCGCGGGCTGATCTCTGGCCCGGCAACCACAGCGGCACTGCCACGCCGAATTCGGTTTCGCGCCGGCCCGCATTGTTTTGCAGCCGGTCATCACGGTGGCTCAGTTGCAGCGCAGGTGGTGCCGGCCACAGGCTGCCGGCGGCTACCCGTTCGGCTTCGGCGCGACGCCGCTGGCCTTCACTTTCGCGGGCTGCAACGGCCCGTTGCCAAGCCGCTTCCAGCGCCGCGCGCAGGCTGATGCTGGGGTTTGGCGATGCAGCTGCGGATGCCGATGCAGATGCAGATGCAAGTGTTGATGAATCGGTTGCAGCGGACGGCGGGCGCTCAAGGGGTGCGGCAGGCTGGGCCGAAACCGGCCCGCATGCCAAGCTGCCTGCAAGAGCACAGGCAGCCAGCCAAGGAAGTGAGTTCACGATGCTCCTGACGAATGAACGGCCGGGGCCCTGTGCACGCGAATCTTGCGCACGCCAAAGGCGTGCTGACGATCACGAGAGGGGCCAAACGGCGAGTCGGGCGTCCATGGCTGGACGCCCGCCGCGAAGGCGGGTCAGGCGTGCAGTCGGGGCGGCCGCAAAGGGCCTTCAAGGAACAGTTGGCTTTGCCCTGCGTCGTGCAGGCTGGGCGGCGCAAGGCCACCCCGGGCTGCGAAGTCGTGCACGTAAAACGGCAGCAACGCCAAGCTGGTGTTCAGCTGGTCGCCCAGCACATGCTGCAGCGATTCGCTTGAATCGTCCAAGTGAAACGAACCATCATCGTGGTGGTGATGGCCCTCTTCCTGCCAGTGCAGCGCGGTGTGCCCCAAGTCAAGCAATGCGTTGACGGTTGAACCCACCCGCGCCAGTGCCACTGATTGCCAGAACAAGGCAAAGAGCAGGAAAAGGAGGACGAAACAACGTTGCATGACTGGCAAGTTTAATGGCGCTGGAAATCCCCTGCTTCCAAGCCCCTTGCTTCCAGACGTTGATTCAACCGTTGGCGTTCCGGCTGCAGTGACCCCAGCTGCGGCGCGCCAGGGCAGTGCGCCTAACGTTCCATGATTCGGGGCAACGCCCCGGATCATGGAACACTTCCACATTAACGCTGCACACGCACGGCGTCCAGCGCCCCCGCTGCCACCCAGGCAGCCAGCGCCGCCAGCACACGTTGTGCGGCTTGCTGTGCGGCCCGCACGCCACCCGCCGGGTCGTCGCTGGCAGCAGGCCCGTTGTCGTCAAATTCCCGCCAGGCGATGGCTTGGCGGGTGCGTGTGTCCAGCAGCACTGCACGCAGCGTCAGCCGCAGCTGGCTGGGCTGGGTGCTGAAGTCCTGGTGCAGGCGCACGATTTCAGTTTCCAGCCGCAAACCCGCCACCGCAGCCGTGGGCGCCTGCAGCACCACGGCAAAAGCGCCGCTGTCTTGCAGCGCGCGCACCAGCATCGGCGCCAGCAGTTGCGCCGGTGCTTCCACCCATTCGTTGAAGGCAAAAGCCTGCAGCTCTTGCGCGCGCTGCAGGTACAGCATGCGGGCACTGCCGTAACCCGGGGCCGCACGCGGCTGCGCCACCAGCAGCGCCTGCCCACCGGCGGGCGGGCGCGGCGGCGGCGTGCGGGTTGCCGGGGGTGTGGCAACACCAGCGTCCAGCACATGCCGCGCCGGCGCTTCGGGCGGCTTCGGCAACAAGCCGCTGCAGCCGGCCAGGCCTGCCGCGCTGGCAGCCCACAGCAGCTGCCTGCGGCACGCGTTCAAAGGATGACGCAACTTCATGGTGCAGCTTTCTCCCCCGGCCCCGGCCGCTGTGCCGGGCCACCCAGCAGCAGGCTGCTGGGGCTGGTGGCGGTTTGTTCGGTCAACTCGCGCAGCGAAGCGGCCAGCAGTTGCAGTTCGGCCATCAGGCGCTGCAGTTCGGGCAGGGTTTCGCTGCCGGCTTGCTGCACACCACTGGCCGCCGCGTCCACGGCCACCGCCGCCCGCGCGCTGGCCGCGCCGGCCACGTCGGCCATGCGCTGCAGCGCTTGTGCGCTGCCGGTGATGCGGTCGAACATCGGCTCCAGTTTCGTGCCCGCCTTCGCCGCCAGGCGCGCCGTGCGCGCGCCGTCCTGAATGGCGGCAGTCAGCGCCGGCTGTTGTTCGGCCAGTGCACGGCTGAGCAGCGCCACATCGGCCAACACGGTCTTCAAGGCCAGCTGGTTTTCGCTGTTGAACACCGCATTCAGGTTGTCTGATACGCGGTCCACGTTGGCCAGCACATTGCCCACCACACTTTCCAGCCGCGCGCTCAGCGACGGTTTGAAAGGAATGGTGGGTGGCGCTTCGTCATGGCCTGCCAGCAAAGGCGGCGAACTTGCGCTACCGCCGCTGAGTTCCACATAGGCGATACCGGTCAAGCCCTGAGTCTTCAGCACCGCCACACTGTCGCGCTTGATCGGCGTGCCGCGTTCAATCAGGAACTGCAGCTGCACCTGTTCAGAGTTTTGCGGGTTGATGCTGATGCGGCTGACCTTGCCGACATCCACGCCCAGGTACTTGACCGGCGCGTCAACGTTCAGGCCGGCCACCGATTCCTGGATCACGGCCTGATAACGGCCCATCGTCTCTTTGCCGCCCAGGCCCGCCGCCAGCCACAAGATGCCCGCCACCAGCGCGGCACCCAGCACCAGCACGAAGGCGCCCACCAGCGCGTAGTTGACTTTGTCGTTCATGGCCCCTGCCGCTTCGGAGACGCACCGCGCCGGTCATTGAAATAAGCACGCACGATGGCATGTTCGTGGTGCGCCAGGGCCGCCATCGTGTCGATGGCGATGACGCGGCCTTCGCCCAGCACGGCCACGCGGTCGGTCACCTGCCACAGCAAATCGACGTCGTGGCTGACGATCAAAATGGTGGCGCCAAAAAGCGTTTGCGTGCGCAGGATAAGTTCATTCACACCGGCCGAACTGGCAGGGTCCAGGCCCGAGGTGGGCTCGTCCAGAAACAGCAGTTCGGGGTCCAGCGCAATGGCGCGTGCCAAGGCTGCGCGCTTCAGCATGCCGCCGCTCAGTTCGCCGGGTAGCTTGAGCGCCGCTTCGGGTGCCAGGCCCGTGAGCGCCAGTTTCCAGTCGGCAATTTCGTCGATCAGCCCATCGGCCAGCGCAGTGTGCTCGCGCAGCGGCAGGCCGACGTTTTCACGCACCGTCAGCGCGCTGAAAAGGCCACCGCCCTGAAACATCACACCCCAGCGCCGCCGCAGCGCCAGCGCTTGCTCGGCGTTCAGGCTGGCCACATCGGTGCCAAACAGTTTGATGCAGCCCGAGGTGGGCCGCTGCAGCAGGATCATCTCGCGCAGCAACACCGATTTGCCCGAACCGCTGCCACCCGCGAGGCCCAGGATTTCGCCCTGTCGCACCCGCAGGTCGAGCCCCTCGTGCACCGTGTGCTTGCCAAAGCGCGTGCCGACCTGTTGCAGTTCGATAACGGCTGGCGTCGTGTCGTCCACCTCAAAGCCCCAATACATTGAAGGCGATGGAAAACAGCGCGTCCACCACGATGACGACGAAGATCGCCTGCACCACGCTGAGTGTGGTTTGCCGGCCCACGCTGTCGGCACTGCCCCGGGTGCGAAAGCCCTGGAAACAACCCACCAGCACGATGACGATGGCAAAGACAAAGGCCTTGCCGACGCCGATGAGGAAGGCCGTGCCTTGCAGCTCGCGGCCGAAGCGGCTGATGAATTCGCCAAAGCCGATGTCGAGCTGCGAACGCGCCATCACCATGCCGCCGAGCACGCCGGTGATGTCGGCAAACACCGTGAGCAGTGGCAATGCAAGGGCCAGCGCCAGCAGCTTGGGCAACACCAGCCTTTCCTGGGGCGAGATGCCCAGCGTTTGCATGGCGTCCACTTCTTCCGTTACGACCATGGTGCCGATTTGCGCGGCATAGGCCGAACCCGAACGCCCGGCGATGATGATGGCGGTGATGAGCGGCGCGAATTCGCGCAGCATCGCGTAGCCCACCAGTTCCACCACAAACACATTTGCGCCGTAGTTGCGCAGCTGCTCGGCGCCCTGGTAGGCCACCACCACACCGAGCAAAAACGCCGTCAAGCCGGTGATGGGCAGCGCATCAAAACCGCCAATCTGAATTTCGTGCAGCACCGTGCGCCAGCGCAGGCGCTGCGGATGGCGCAAGGCGGTGGCGGCGGCCACGCCCACTTCACCCACAAAAACCACAAAAGCCAGCGCCTGCTGTGCACCGGCCACCGCTCCTTCACCGGTGCGGTGCAGCAGGCCGTGCTGCGGCGCCCGCAGCGGCGTGTGGCTGGCAACGGCGCGCACTTCTTTCATCAAGCCTTCGGCGCGCGCCGGCCAGCCGATCAACCCGGGCTCGTCAGTCTGGACGCGTAAACCGCCTGGCAGATCGCCCCTCGAACCGGTCCGAACATCGCCCCGAAGTCGGCGCTGCAGCACCCAGGCGCCGACACTGTCCATGGCGGTCAGCGCCGTTCCGTCCAGCGCCGTCGGGGGCGTTGCGGCGGGCGCAGGTGCCGCGTGCTCGGCCAACGTGGCAAGGCTGTTGACAGTCCAGGCACCGCCCAGCACCCAGGTGCCGCTGGCGTCGTGCTTCAGCGTCGCGACGTCTGCGCCACCGGTGGCGGATGTCAGCTGGTTGGTGGGTGCAACATCAGGCGCTGTCATAGCTTCCCGATCTTGTGCAGCCGTCAACGGCGCGTCTGTCCGCTGGCGCACAGTGGCGGCAACTTGCACCCATCTGCACGGCCGTAACCGGCGCGCCAGGGCGCTACATGCGCGCTACCTACAATCGCGCCCGTGCTGCAAAACCCCGCCGTCACCGTCATCACCGCCTACCGTTTTATCGCCATCAACGACGGCGCGGCGCTGCGGGCTGCGCTGCTTGGACGTGCACAAACGCTGGCGCTGAAGGGCACGGTGCTGCTGGCGCCCGAGGGCATCAACCTGTCGCTGGCCGGCGCGCCACACGCGGTGGCGCAGTGGTTGCAGGCGCTGCAGGCCGACCCGCGTTTTGTGCCGCTGGAACTGAAAGCGCACGCGGCTGAAACGCTGCCCTTCAAAAGACTGCTCGTCAAACTGAAGCCCGAAATCATTCGCATGAACGAAAGCGGCGTGCGCCCGCAGGCCGGCCGTGCACCGGCCGTGCACAGCCACACGCTGCGCCGCTGGCTCGACCAGGGCCACTGCGACGCAGGCCGGCCGCTGGTGCTGCTGGACACACGCAATGTTTTTGAAGTGGCGGCCGGCCGTTTTGCAGGCGCGGTGCACTGGCAACTTGCCAGCTTTGGCGGCTTTCCTGCGGCGCTGGCACTTAACCGGCAGCAATTGCACGGCACAACGGTGGTGAGTTACTGCACTGGCGGCATCCGCTGCGAAAAGGCCGCGTTGTGGATGGCGCAACAAGGCGTGCCGCATGTGCACCAGCTTGACGGCGGCATCCTGCGTTACTTTGAAGAAGTGCCGCAGGCGGCGCACTGGCAGGGTCGCTGCGTGGTGTTTGACGAGCGCCAGGCCTTGGGGCCCGACCTGCAAGCGAACGAAACAGCGGCCGCTGCGCCGCCGGCTTCATGAAGCGTTCAGCCGGTGGCCCGGGGGCCCGATCGGGCGCCAAGCTCAGCGTCAAAGCTGAGGCCCAACCGCTGGCCAACGAAGCCGCCTCCAGCGGCATCAGCCGCCGCGTGCTGGGCCTGCTGCTGCTGTTGACCGCCGTGTTGCTGGCGCTGTCGCGCCAACCCGACTGGCCGGTGCAGACGCTGCTGGCACGCTGGGCGCCAGCGCCTTCCACGTTCATCGACGTCAAGGGCCAGCAGGTGCATCTGCGTGATGAAGGCCTGAGCGGCGACCCCCTGCCCATCGTGCTGATACACGGCACCTCTGCCAGCCTGCACACCTGGGAAGGCTGGGTGCGGGCGCTGAAGGGCCAGCGGCGGGTGATCACTTTCGACTTGCCCGGCTTTGGACTCACAGGGCCTTTTGCCGGCAGCTACGCACCCGACAACTACCACGGCGACGCCTACGCGAAGTTTGTGCTGGACCTGCTGGACACGCTGAAACTGCAGCGTGTGGTGCTGGGTGGCAACTCGCTGGGTGGCGAAGTGGCCTGGCGCACGGCCGCGCTGGCGCCCACCCGTGTCGCCAGCCTGGTGCTGGTAGACGCCGTGGGGCCGGCATTCGCACCCGAATCGATGCCGCTGGGTTTCATGATGGCGCGCTTACCGGTGCTGAACCGCATCGGCGAATTTGCCTTGCCGCGCGCGGTGGTGGCGCAGGGTGTGGCCAATGTGTATGCCGACCCCACGCGCATCAAGCCCGAACTGGTGGACCGCTACTTCGAACTGGCGCTGCGCGAAGGCAACCGGCGTGCCCTGCGCCTGCGCATGCAGGGCCTGGTCAACGGCGAACATGCCGACCGCATCGCGCAGCTGCAGCAGCCCACGCTGATCGTCTGGGGCGCGCAGGACCGGCTGATACCACCCGCCACCGGGCGCGAATTCCAGCGCTTGATCAAGGGCAGCCAGCTCGTCGTGCTGGAAGGCCTGGGCCATGTGCCGCAGGAAGAAGACCCGGCGCGCAGCGTGGCGCCGGTGAAGGTTTTTCTGGGGGTGCAGTGACTGTTCAAGCCCAGGTGAAGACAGTGGCAACCCACCAGCGACCTGAAGGCAGAAGCGGGCCGTTTCAGCGTGCATCCCGCAAGTGGTTGACGTTCAGTGCCTTGTCACCTCTCCTTTCAGCGGCAAGAAAAGCTGAAGATCAACGGTCATGAGCGGCGTTGCCGCTGAAGCTGCGCCAAGCAAAACACAGTCCGTCAGGCCAAGTCGGGGCAGTTCCGGGAGCTCGGCGGCTTCGATGCTGGCAATCTAAACCTCCCTCGCACCGGGTGATACGAGCAGCGATCGAAGCGTTTCGTAAATCCGCGTGCGCGCTGGTTCCGCAATGTGATCGATGAGACTGGAAGTTTCCGTCAACGTGTTCGGGGTGACTGAGATCTGTGTCACATCGGTGAGTTGTTCAAGAAGCAGGTCGAAGTCTTCAACGGTGCAGCCTTCAGGCGCTTGTGTTTTGCAACGCAGTCGCGCGAAGTCATACCAACGACCAGCAGCAGCAGCAGCAGCAGCAAGTTGCTGTCTACTGCAACTGAAAACTCGTTCACACCGATCGGTCCTCAAGGGTTTTGATCGCCAGGACGTCTGACGAGTTTTCGTCGATGGTGACGACTTTGCACGCTCGACGCCAGCACATGTTTTGTCCTGCGATTGCAGCCCAAGCGTTTCTGGTGTTGTGACTCATAAGTTTCGAGACAAATGAAAGCGATGCATTCGTTTGTCAGGCCAGGCGCGCCATAGCAGCGTTCCCAAGCATAGAGTTACGGCAGTTTAGAAAGGCAGATTGGTCAGGCCTGCGCTTGCTTTACGACGCTTGACACTCTGCCGTTAGGTGTGCTGTGAGACGGGCACTTGCCAGCGCGTTCAGCTCACCACCATCTTCGGCCCCCCGGCTGCCGCCGCGCGGATGTCGCCCACCACCGCCGCCGACTCGAAGCCGTGGCGTTTGAAGACCGCCAGCACGCCGTCCAGCGCCGCTGGCGTGCAGGAAACGAGCAGGCCGCCGCTGGTTTGGGGGTCGGTGAAGAGCGCCTGGTCGACCGCCGCAAATCCTGTGGGCAAGCCGATGTCTGCACCGTAACCGGCCCAGTTGCGGCTTGACGCGCCAGTGATGAAACCGCGTTCGGCCAGGCTGCGCACACCGGTCAGAAGTGGCACTTGCGACCAATTGATCGCCACCTGATGCCCCGAGCCCTTGGCCAGTTCCAGCGCGTGGCCGGCAAGGCCAAAACCGGTGATGTCGGTCAACGCATGCACACCTTCCAGCGCGGCCAGTTCGGGGCCGGGTGTGTTCAGTTTGGTGGCGTTGGCAATCATCTGCGCATAACCGGCGTCACTGAGTTCGCCCTTTTTCAGCGCCGCGCTCATCACGCCCACCCCCAGTGGCTTGCCCAGCACCAGCACGTCGCCCACCTTCGCGTCGGCGTTGCGTTTCACGCGTTTGGGGTGCACCAGGCCCAGCGCCACCAGGCCGTAGATGGCCTCGACACTGTCGATGGTGTGGCCACCGGCTATCGGTATGCCGGCCGTGCGGCACACCGAAGCGCCGCCGTCCAGCACCTTGGCTATGGTTTCTGGCGACAACACGCTGATCGGCATGCCCACCAGCGCCAAAGCCATGATGGGGCGACCGCCCATGGCATACACATCGCTGATGCTGTTGGTGGCCGCGATGCGCCCGAACTCGAACGGGTCGTCAACGATGGGCATGAAGAAGTCGGTGGTGGCGATCAGCGCCTGCTCGTCGTTCAGTTGGTAGACGGCGGCGTCATCGGCAGTTTCGATGCCGACCAACAATTCTTTGGGAATGGGCATCGCGGTGGTGCCCTTCAAAATCTGCGCCAACACACCGGGCGCGATCTTGCAACCACAGCCGCCGCCATGCGACAGCGACGTGAGCCGGGGCTCAGCAGGTTTTTCGGGGGCGTTCATGGTTTCCTTGGTTGGGTGTTGAAAAAGATCGGCTGCTGGCTTGGCAGGCCAGGCACGCCCAGCGTGCCAGGCGGGGTGTTCAAGCGGCCGGTTTGGATTGCAGCGAAGCCAGCATGTCCAGCAAAGTCTGCTTTTCACGCTGCGGGTGAAACAGGTGCGCGCGCTGCTGACACTGCTGCTGCAGGCGCGCCAGCATAGCGCTGTCGTCGCGGCAGCGCTGCAGCAGGGCTGCCAGCGCTGCCGCATCGCCCCAGTCGAAAGTGCCGGCATAAGCCGCACCCAGCAAACCCAGGTTGCCGTCGATGCGGCTGGCCAGCACGGGGGTGCCGCTGGTGATGGCCTCGGTGAGCACATGCGCGCCGCCTTCCATGCGGCTGCAATGCACCAGCACATGCGCGGCCTGGATGCGCGCGCGCGTGGCCGCGTGCGGCAGGCCACCCAGCCAGCGGTAGTGCGGGTGCGTGGCCATCAGCGCACGCGCTTCGGCGGCCAGGGCGGGGTCGAGCGCGCTGCCGATGTGGTCGAGCCGGATGTCACTGCGGCCGGCCAGCAGCCGCGCCGCAGCAAAGTAAGTCTGCGGCGACTTTTCTTCGCGCAGATGCCCCACCATCAAAGCCCGCAAATGGCGGCCGGTTTTGGCCACGGGCAGGCGCGCGGGCGTGGACTGCAGGCACACCAAAGCCTTGCTGCGATGTTCAACGGGCAGGCTCTGCACCCCCAGCTCGTTCAGCACCACCAGCCGCTGCGCCAGCTGCAGGCTGCGCTGCGCGAGCGCGTCGTGTGCAATGTCGCGGTAAAGGTCGGTGCCGGTCAGCACCAACACGGCGGGCCGCGCCGGCAAACCGTGGCGCGCTGAACCGGGGTGATGCCCATGCCAGCGCCCATGCCAGCGCCCATGCCAGCACTCATGCCAGGCCGCCAGCGAAGGCGCAGAACGGCGCGCATGCAGCGCAATCATCAGGTCGTCGGCGCAGTCGGCGGCATCGGTGCCAGACCACTGGCCGACGACACGCACCCGATAATGGCCGCGCAGCATCTGCGCCCAGCGGCGCGCGGTCTGCCAGTTGCCGTTGTTGGCTGCGGCCAGCGCGGGGGTCACGATGACGAGGGATGGAAATTGCACGGTGAGAATGTAAGTGAGGTGCAGCCTGCAGCGCCGGTGGCTGATGCCGATGCCAACTTCCGCAGCGCCGGGCCGGTTGCACTGCGGGCCATGCTGCAAGCCAGCCGGCACGACACACTGGCGACTTTTGCTGCCTTCGAAAGTGCACTGACAGATGACCGCCTTGCCGTGCCCTACAGCGCGGAATTGAACCCGCCGCTGTGGGAACTGGGGCATGTGGGCTGGTTCCAGGCGCATTGGCTCGCCCGCAATTCCGAACGGCACCGTGGCGCAGAAGCCGACCCGCAGGCGCCGCGCCTGCCCGTGCGGGTGGCCAACGGGGTGGCCGGTGAGGATGGCTTCTACGACTCCGGCCAGGTGCCGCACGCCACACGCTGGGAACTGCCCTTGCCCGGGGCAGCGGCCACCCGCGCGGCACTGGCCGCGACGCTGGATGAGTCGCTGGCGTTGCTGCAAGACGGTGCTGACTCTGGCGCGCGCGACACCGCGCTTTACTTCCATCGCCTGTGCCTGGCGCACGAAGACATGCACCACGAAGCGGCCGTGTACACGGCGCAAGCACTGGGCATCACGCTGCCCGATGCGCGCCTGCAACACCCCGCGTTGCCCGCACCCGGCCCGGCACTTCAAGATGCCGCGCAAAGCTGCACGCTGGGCGCAACAAAGCCCGAGGGTTTTGTGTTCGACAACGAATGCGGCACGCAGCAGCAGCCACTGTCCGAGCGTTGCATCGACAGCCAGGTGCTGCGCTGGCGCGACTACCTGCCCTTCGTGGAAGACGGCGGTTATGCCAGCGCCCGCTGGTGGCCCGGGCGGGCCGCTGTGTGGCGTGCGGCCCTTCAAAAATCACCGTGGGGCGCGGCCGCACCGCGTTATCTGCAGCGCGCTGGCGCGCACTGGCAGCAGTGGCGCCACGGCCGCTGGCAGCCTTTGCATCTGGACGAAGCGGCCTGCCACCTGACGGCCTTTGAGGCCGATGCCTGGTGCCGCTGGGCCGGCCGCCGTCTGCCCACCGAAGCCGAGTGGGAAGAGGCCGCGCGCAGCCACCCGGCGCGCTTCAAATGGGGGGCGGTGTGGGAATGGACAGTCAGCGCTTTTCAGCCCTACGAAGGGTTTGTCGCGCACCCCTACCGCGACTACTCGGCCCCCTGGTTCGGCGGCCGCCGCCGGGTGCTGCGCGGCGCCTCGCTGGCCACGCCGCAGCGGTTGCGCGATGTGCGCTTCCGCAACTTCTACGCCCCCGATCGCAACGACATCTTTGCCGGTTTTCGCAGCTGTGCAGTTTGACCGGCCGGGCAGCGCCTGGCCCTGAAATGGCCGTCAGGGGCGGCGCTGGCGTGCGGGAGCCAATGCCCGCCGCGCAACCAGCGAAAAGCCCAGGCGGTGCACTCCGTCGGGACTGGTGGCCTCAAAACGTGCGGCGTCGCCTTCGAATGCCACCAGCGTCGGCTGGGCCCAAGGCACCAGCGGCACACCCGCGCTCAAAAGCAGCTGCAGACGCAGAAGACCGGGCCCTGCAGCCGAAGGCGTGATTTGCAGCTTCCAGGCCGGTGCGAAGCCCGCGCTCGTCAATGCTGCTGCAGCCGGCCGCATTTCCACCGCCATGGCCTCGCCCAGAACCCCGAACGAGCGCGGCGCGGCCAGCGCACGGCCGTTGTGCTCAACCGTGACATGCAGCATCACCGTGCCTGGCGGTTCTGACGGCATCGCAGGCTGCGCTGGTGCAACGGCCTGGGCCGGCAGCCGTTGCGCAAAAACCAGCGCCAGCAGCGCTGCGCTGCATGCAGGGCCAGTAGATTCCAGCGGTTGTCGTGGCGTCTCAAATGGGCCGCTTCATGGGCCAGCACTGCCGCCTGTTCGGCGGCGTCAAAGCGCCTTTCAAAGTCAAGCGGCAACGCCAGACGCGGCCGCCACGCGCCCGGCAGCGCCGGGCTGCAACCGGCCGGCAAGCGCGCAAAGGGCTGGCCTGCGCACTGCCGCATTTGCGCCAGGGCCGCACGCTGGCGCCCGGCTTGCACGGCCACCAGCACCAGCAGGTCCAGCAGCCATGTGGCCGCCAGCGGCAACAGCAGCGCTGCCGGCACACAGGGGCTCAACCCGCCGGCAGGGGCCAGCAGCGTGCACGCGGCTTTGCCGTTGGCCAGGGCCGCCCGGCCGGCGTCCCAACCGACCGCATCAACCGCAGCCGCCCACACCGCAGCCACCCCAGCCGGCAGGCGGGCCGCCACCGGCCACTGCCCACCCACCGCCACCAGCGGCACCACGCACCAGGCCAGCACTTGCGCCCGCACACCACCCACGCGCCGCAGCTACGGCCTCATCATCAGCACCACCAGCAGCGCCAGGCCCACGAGCTGCAGTTGCAGCAGCAACTGCGCCAACAAGCCGCGCGCAAGCTCGGTGGCGGCTTCATGCATGGCCTTGTTCCTTCAGCATTTTTTTCAGGGCCGCCACATCGGCCGGCCGCAGCTTGCGGTGCGAAGCAAACTGCGCGACCAGCGGCGCCAGGCGGCCACCAAACCAGCGGTCCAGCAACCCCAGGCTCTGTGCCTTGAGCCAGTCGGACTGCTGCAACACGGGGCTGTACAAAAACCGACGCCCGTCTTTGACCGCGCTGACAGCCCCTTTCGCCAGCAAGCGCGCCAACAGTGTTTTCACGGTGGCCAGCTGCCAGGTTTGATGCTTTTGCAGCGCCGCTGCCACCTCGTCGGTTGCCAGCGGGTTGCGCTGCCACAGCACTTCCATCACATGCGCTTCGGCTTCGCTGATGGCAGTTTTTATGGCGGTGTTCATGCCGGTTTTCATGGTCCACGCCCCTTCGGCTACATATGTAATCGATGCCTCATGTTTACAGATGTAGTCGATGACGTCAAGCACTGCCCCGCAGCCGTTCGGTCAGTATTTCGGGTGCCCGGGGCGGGGCACCGCCTGCTGGCGAAAGACTGCCCGCCTCAGGCCGCCTGCGCCAGCATCACCGCGTACCAGCCCTGCTTGTCGCTGAAGGTCTGCACGCGCGCAAAGCCGGCGTCGCGCAGCAACGCTTCGAAGTCGCTGCGCTGCCATTTGTAGGAATTTTCGGTGTGCATGCGTTCGCCAGCGGCAAAGTCGCGCTGGCCGCCGTCGAAGCAGACGCGCTGCGCCACACGCGACTGCAGGTGCATCTCTATCCGGCTGGCTGACGCGCCCGTCTGCTCGTTGTACAGCGCCACGTGTTGCCACTGCTGTGGCTTGAAGTCGCTGCCGATCAGCCGGTTCAGGTGACGCAGCAGGTTCAGGTTGAAAGCCGCCGTGACGCCCAGGGCGTCGTCGTAAGCCGGTTCCAGCACCGCGGCTGATTTGGCCAGATCAACGCCGATCAGCAGCGCGCCACCGGCGCTGAGTGTGTGCGCCTGCCGCAGCAGCCGCAAAGCTTCATCGGGGCTGAAGTTGCCGATGCTGGAGCCGGGATAAAAAATCAGCGCCGGGCCTTGCAGCAGGCCCTGGGGCAGCACCAGCTGGCTGGAAAAGTCGAGCCCGACACCGGTCATGCGCACAGCCGGGTGCTGGCGCTGCAGCGCATTCACCGCGCCACGTAAAAACTCGACCGAAATGTCCAGCGGCAGGTAATGCGCGGGCTGCAGGCTTTCGAACAAGCGCGCCGCTTTGGCGCAGTTGCCGGCGCCCAGGTCCACGAGTGTCAGGCCGCTGCCCAGCCGGCTGTGCACGGCGGCAGCGATGGCGACCCGGTGCGCGGCCAGGATGGCGGCTTCGGTGCGTGTGGGGTAGTACTCGTCGAGCTCGGTGATGGCGTCGAACAGGCAAGAGCCCAGGCTGTCATAAAAGAACTTGGGCGACACGGCCGCCGCCGGCTGCAGCAAGCCGGCGCGCGCTTCAGCGGCCACCGTATCTGGTGCCCAGTGGTGCAACTGTAAGAATTGCGCTTGTTGCATCGACGGGTTTCCTGTGGTGTGAGTGCAGCAGTGGCGAAGGGCCCTGCCACAGCAGTGAAGCGGCCGAAATGTAGCAGCGGCCAGCAGCGCTTGCTGAAATCGGTTTCAATCGCCGGTCGCGCCGCGCAGCGCCAACTTACAGGCCGAGGAGTTTTTTGCAATGTCCGCCAGTTTTGCGCCCCTCTTTCATCTTGCCCTGCTCGCCACCGGCTTGAGTTTCGTGTTCGCAACCAGCTTGCCTGCAACGGCCCACGCACAAACCCTGTTTCGCGTCACCACCATTCCTGAAGAAGCCGCCACCGAGCAGGTGCGCAAGTTCATGCCGCTGGCCAGCTACCTTGAAAAGCGCCTGGGCGTGAAGGTGGAATTCACGCCCGTCAGCGACTACCCGGCCGCGGTGGAAGCGCTGGTCAACAAGAAGGTGGACCTGGTGTGGTTTGGCGGCTTCACGCATGTGCAGGCGCAGATTCGTTCCGGCGGCAAGATCGTGCCGATTGCACAGCGCGAAGAAGACACCAAGTTCCAGAGTGTGTTCATCGCCAAGACCGATTCCGGCATCAAGACGCTGGCCGACATGAAAGGCAAACAGGTCAGCTTCGGCAGCCAAAGCAGCACCTCGGGCCACCTGATGCCACGCAACAACCTGCTGACCGCCGGCATCAACCCCGAGAAAGATTTCAAACGCATTGCCTACAGCGGCGCACACGACGCCACCATCGCCAGCGTGGTCAGCGGCAAAGTGGACGCAGCGGCGCTGGACATCACGGTGTGGCGCAAATTCGTCAGCGAAAACAAGGTCGACACCAAAGCCGTGGACGTGTTTTTCACGACCCCGCCTTTTTTCAACTACAACTGGTCGGTGCATGCCGACATGCCGGTTGAGCAGCGCGAGAAGCTGAAAAAAGCCTTGCTCGACCTGGATCTGGCCACCCCCGAAGGCAAGGAAATACTGCAGCTCAATCGCGCCACGCGTTACATCAGCACCAGCCCTGACAACTACAAGGGCCTGGAAGCTGCTGGGCGCAGCGCCGGGCTGATTTGAGCGCCGGGCTGCAGTTGATGTCGTTGCTGCTGTTGTCGTCGTCGTCGTCGTTGTTGTTGTTGTTGTTGTTGTTGATGATGATGATGATGATGATGTTGCTGGCCTTGCGCACGGGGTTGTCGCCATGAAGCTGGAAGTTGCCGCGCTCAGTGCGCGCCACCCTGCAGCCCGGCCCGGCGCGGCAGCCGCTTTGCTGGGGCTGGACTTGAAAGTCAGCAGCGGCGAACAGGTGGCCGTGATAGGGCCTTCAGGCGCCGGCAAGACCACGCTGATGCAGGCGCTGGCCTGCGCGCTGCGGCCGGCGCAGGGGCAACTGCTGCTGGACGGCACCAACCCTTGGGCACTCGGCACTGCCGCGCTGCAGCGCCTGCGCGGCCGGCTCTTCCTGGCGCCGCAGGTGCCGCCCTTGCCGCCGCGCCAGCGGGTGGTGACTTCGGTGCTGGCCGGGCGGCTGCCGGCGCTGGGCCTGCTGGCCAGCGTGCGTTCGCTGTTCTATCCGCACGACATCGCGGCCGCCCACGATGCGCTGCTGCGCTTCGACCTCGCCGACAAGCTGTTTGAACGGGTGGACCGCCTCTCGGGCGGCGAACGCCAGCGTGTGGGCCTGGCGCGCGCGCTGCTGGCGCCGGCGCAGCTGTGGCTGGTGGACGAGCCGCTGTCGGCGCTGGACCCCACGCGCGCCCGCCAGGCCACCGCCACGCTGGTGGCCGAAGCGCGCGCACGCGGTGTCACGCTGGTGGCCACGCTGCACCAGGTGGACATGGCACTGGCGCACTTCCCCCGCATCGTGGGTTTGCGTGCCGGGCAGTTGCAGTTTGACCTGCCCACCGCAGAGGTCGGGCAAGACCGGCTGGACCGCCTGTATGCGCAGCACGAACACGAACTGCGTGGCGGCGTTGCGGTTGACGCGTCCGACGCCGCCGAACGGCCCGCGCTGGCGGTCCCGGACCCGGCCCTGGCACCGGTGGTGATGCATTGCCGCTGAACCTGGCCCCGCAGCAAGGCGGCGCGGCCCTGATGTCAGCGCCCCAGCGCGACCCGGCCTGGCTCGGCCGCGTGTTCTGGCTGGGGGCTGTGCTGGTGCTGCTGTGGCCGTTGATGGTGGCCAGCGAATTCAGGCCCTGGATCCTGGTGGAGCGCGACAACCTCAAGGTCACCGGCCAGTTTTTGTCCAGCTTCTTCCCGCCCGCGCTGGGCGTCGATTTCCTGGTCATGCTGGCGCGCGAAACCTGGCGCACGGTGGCCATCGCCACCGCCGGCATGGCGTTGGCTTTTGTGGTCGCGCTGCCGCTGACGCTGCTGTCCACCCGCGTCTTGTCGGTGTCGGCTTTGTCGGGCCGCATGGCGCGCGGGCCGTTTTGGTTCAGGCAAGCGATGCGCTGGCTGCTCATCGTGCTGCGCAGCGTGCCCGAACTCGTGTGGGCCCTCGTGTTCGTGCGCGTGGTGGGCCTGGGGCCGACGGCTGGCGTGTTGGCCATCATGCTCACCTATGGCGGCATGCTGGGCAAGGTGTACAGCGAAATTCTGGAAAGTGGCGAAGGCCATGCGGCGCAGACGCTGCTGCGCAACGGCAGTTCGCGATTGCAGGCTTTTTTCTACGGGCTGCTGCCGCAAAACGCGGCCGAACTGACGAGTTACACGGTGTATCGCTGGGAATGTGCCATCCGCAGCAGCGTGGTGCTGGGTTTTGTGGGCGCCGGTGGCCTGGGCCAGCAGATGGACAACAGCATGAAGATGTTCAACGGCGGCGAGGTGCTGAGCATGCTGCTGGTGTTCATGGC
>JAYUPP010000165.1:0-4043 GCA_043760045.1 Betaproteobacteria bacterium | reverse complement strand
GCAGGCGCTGTTGCAGCGCCGCGTCCAGCACAAGGCCCTCGCGCAGCACCACAAACAGCGGCATCCAGCTTTCACGGCCCAGCACTTCCAGGTCCACCACCAGGCTGTCCATCACTTCAGGCAGCGCTTCCACCGCGCGGTAGAGCTCGGCCGTGCCCATGCGGATGCCGTGGCGGTTGATGGTGGCGTCGCTGCGGCCGTAAATGATGGCACCACTGGACCCGGATTCAGGGTGCGGCGTGATGCGCAGCCAGTCGCCATGGCGCCAGACACCCGGGTACATGTCGAAATAACTTTCGGTGTAGCGCCGGTTGCCATCATCGCCCCAGAAATACAGCGGCATCGAAGGCAGCGGCGTGGTGCACACCAGTTCACCCACTTCGCCCGTTAGCGGCTGGCCGTCTTCGCTGTAGGCCTGCACGCCGGCACCCAGCCAGCGGCACTGCATCTCGCCTTTCACCACCGGCAGCGTGCGGTTGCCGCCAACAAAAGCGCCGGCAAAGTCGGTGCCGCCGGAGATCGGGTTCAACCAGATGGGCTGGCCCCCCGGTTGCGGCATGTGCTGCCAGATCCAGTCGTAACACTCGCTGGACAAAGGGCTGCCGGTGCTGCCGATGGCGCGCACTCGGCTCAGGTCGGCCTCGGCCTGCGGCACCACCCCCGCTTTCAGGCAGCTGGCGAAAAACGCCGCGCCGGCGCCGAACCAGGTGACGCCGGCGGCCGCTGCAAAACGCCACAGCGTGCCCCAGTCGGTGGGCTTGCCGGTTTGCGGCGCGGGGCCGCCCGGGTTGCCGTCAAACAGGCAGATGGTGGTGCCGCCCAGCAACGCGCTGACCTGGCCGTTCCAGACGATCCAGCCGGTGCTGCTGAACCACAGGTAACGCTCGCCGGCGCTTTGGGTGGTGCCCGTGTTTGCACTGGCGCTGATGTCGTTGTGCAGCACACCGCCTTTCAGCGCTTCCAGCATCACGCCGCCGTGGCCGTGCACGATGGGTTTGGGCAAACCCGTGGTGCCGCTGGAATACACCACCCACAGCGGGTGGTCAAAAGGCAACCAGGTGCAAAACCAGTCACGGCCGTAGAGGCCGGGGTTGCCACGGCTCCAGTCGGCAAAAGAGTGCTGCCTGCAGCCAGGGCCTGCGAGGCGAACGCCAGCACCATCCTTATCTTCATCCTCATCCAGCACCGGCAGCAACACCAGTTGCTGCAGCGAAGGCAAACCCGCCACCACCTGCTGCAGCACCGCTCGGCGGTTGTGCAGCACACCACCCCAGCGCTGGCCATCCACGGCGACCAGCACCTTGGGTGCAATCTGCGCAAAACGGTCGAGCACTGCAACAGGGCCCATGTCGGGGCTGCAGACGCTGAAGATGGCGCCCACGCTGGCGCTGGCCAGCAGCGCCACCACGGCTTCGGGGCCATTGGGCAGGTAAGCACACACGCGGTCGCCGGGCACCACACCGGCCTGGCGCAGCTGCTGCGCAAACGCACCCACCTGGCGCAGCAGTTCGGGCCAGCTGATGCTGGCCGGCGCGGGCATGGCTTCGTGTTGAAACACGATGGCCGGCTGGCCTGCGGCGCTGGCCGCTGCGGCATGCCGCAGCGCTTGCTGGGCGTAGTTCACCTGCGCACCGGGAAACCACACCGCACCCGGCAGCACCGGGTTTTCAAGCACGGCGCGGTGCGGCGTGGGCGACTGGATATCGAAGTAGTCCCACACCGACTGCCAGAAGGCCGGCAGGTCGGTGGTGCTCCAGCGCCAGAGTGCGTCATAACTGTCGAAGTGCAGGCCCTGTTTCTGCGCCAGCCAGTTTTGATAAAGCGTGATCTGCGGCGTCGGGTTCAGCTGGGGTGGGCAAATTTCCATGAGCTATGTTGTTGCAGCGTGGGGTGGCCTCAAGTGTGGCCTCAAGTGTGGGGCAGCACGTCCACAAACCGCCAGGGGTCGCGCATGAAGGGGTGGCGCCAGTAACCGCGGGTCCACGGCTGCGCCACATCCACATAGATGCTGTGCATGTGTACCTTGAAGGGCATGTAGGCGACCAGCAGGTTTTTCGCCTGCCGCATCAAGGCCTGGCGTGCCGGGCCGTCGGGCAGCGCCCGCTGGCGTTCAAACAGGCGGTCGAAGGCCGGCAGCACAAAACGCGGGTCGTTGCTTTCGCTGGCGTTGGGGCCGTAAGCAATAGCCAGGAAAAAGCCACCGTCGGGTGCAGCCGCAGCCCATTGGTAACCCCACATCATCAGCGTGCCAGCGCGGCTTTTTTTCAGCAGCTCGGGCCAGGTGGAGATGTCAAATTCGATCTTCAGGCCGATCGCGTCCATGCAGCGTTTCCACACCTCGTTGCTGCGGCGGTCGCGCTGGGTGCTGTTGCACGAGCGTTGCAGCACCAGCGGCTGGCCGTCGGGCTGTTCACGCCAGCCGTCGCCGTTTTTGTCGATGTAGCCGTAGAGGTCGAGCAGCGCTTTGGCTTTGGAGGGGTTGAATTCGGCCATCTCGCTGCGGTAGGCCGCATCGAAACCCGAGGTGTGTGGCGCGATGGTGCTGTGCGCCAGCACGCCAAAACCACCAAACACATGGTTGATGTAGGCCTGGTTGTCAAAGCCCAGGCCAATGGCGCGGCGCAGCGCCACCTTCTCGGGCGTGTAGCCACCCACCAGCGGGTGTTCCATGAAGAAAAAGCTCATGCCCATGTCGGCCTGCAGCGACTGCTGCACCTGCACGCCACGTTTGACGAGATACGGCGCCGGCCGGCCACCGGGCGCTGCCAGCGGCCGGTAGTCGGGCGGCACCAGCATGTAGTCCACGCTGCCGTCCAAAAAACTCAGCCAGCGCGGCTGGCTTTCTTCCACCACGTCCACCACCACTTCGTGCACCAGCGGCAGGTTTTTGCCGGCCACATGGGCGGCCACGGCTTGTGCTGGCGGGCTGGCCGCGGGCTGGCCTGCGTAACGCAGCGGGCGAAAACCGGTGTTGCTCTCAAACACCAGCCGCGAGCCCCGGCGCCAGCTTTTCAAGCGGAACGCGCCCGTGCCCACCGGATGTTCACCGATGGTGCTGCCGTAAGCCTGCACCACTTCACGCGCCACCGCGCCCAAGTACACGGGGTCGGCCAGCATGTGGATAAAACGCGGGTCGGCAACGCCGAGCGTGATGCGCAGCGTGTAGCGGTCGAGCGCAAGCACGCCCTGCACTTCGGTGTCGTAATCAAAGGGCTTTTTGCTTTTCATGCTGCGCTCGCGCAGTTCGCTCAGGCCCGGCAGCTTCAGCGATTCAAACAAATAGAGGTCGCTGCTGTTGTAGGCCGGGTCGTAAAAGCGTTTGATGGCGTACACGTGGTCTTGCGCCACCAGTTCACGCGGCTGGCCTTTGAACGCCGGATCGTCGGCGAAGAAGATGCCGGGCAACAGGCGCACCGTGAAAACACGGCCGTCGGCGCTGACTTCCGGCATCGCCGCAGCGGTATTGAGCAGCAGCGCAACCGGCCGCGCCAGATAGTCGAAAACCAGCGGCGACTCAAAAATCTGCGCCAGCATCAGGTTGGTGTTGCTGTCACTGTTGGTCTGCACCGGGTCCATCACCGTTTCCGGGCTCGGGATCAGCAGGCGCAAGGTTTTTTTGGGCTGCTGGCCAACGGCCGCCTGTGCTGGTGCTGCAGTCGGCAAGCTGGCGCCCAGCACCAGCGCGGGCAGACTGTGAGCTATCGAACGGCGGCGCATCGTGGGGGCATCAGCAACAAGATCGACCGCTGCAGCATAAACACTGCATTTAACCTGGATTCCGCACTTGGACGCGCCCGAGTGGGCTGCGATGCGGCACGCTGGCAAGGGTGGAGCAGGGAATTCGGGCAGCATGCTGCCCGCCTGCGCAACGGCCTGCGTAACGGTCTGCGCTTGCAAGCGCAGTCGCGCCCTGCAAGGCGCGACGGCGCTGCGGGCTGAGAGGTTGAGAGTCTTTCGTTCATGCCCGCTTTGCACGCCAAAACGCACCCACTCGTCGTTGCAAATGCTCGCCATAGCCGGGCTATGGCTGTGCTTTGCGCCTG
>JAYUPP010000164.1:0-10825 GCA_043760045.1 Betaproteobacteria bacterium | reverse complement strand
CAATCGAACTGGCCTTCGCCGCCAACAGTTTGGCGTGCTCGACGACTCTTGTGTCCACCAGTCTTGGTCTTGCCATGGCAGGCTCCGATCACTTAGGGTGATCAATAGCATGCCACAGATACACTCATCTTGAACGCTCACTAGAATTAATCCCCTCGAATTCGGGGCGGTTCCGTTGGCCAGTCTCCACAGTCCCAGCATCCACAGTGGATGGTCTTAATCCCCTCGAATTCGGGGCGGTTCCGTTGGCTGCACCAGCCGATTTTCCTTTGCGCGACGGGCACTTGGGGTGGGGTTTGCCATAGCGGCGTGAAATGCTCAAGCTGAGGGTTCGGCGGCATCGATAACTTCGGCTGTGGCGGCGGCCGTGGCTGGCGCTGCGGCTGTCAGCAGCCGGGCGGCATGGGTGGCGCTCAGGCAGATGCCTTCAGGCCAGTGCTGCGACCCCAGACTCCAGACGGTGCAGCTGGCGGGCAGGTGATAGGCGCGCAAATCGTCGTCGCGCTCGTCTATCAACACCCGCAGGCGGCCCAGCAGGCGTTCAATTTGTTCGTCGTCCGCTTCAACGACAAACGCCGAATACTGCGCCGGCACGCCTTCTTTGCGCAGCTGTTTGTGCACACGGCGCAACCGGCGGGGCTGGCGAATGTCGTAAGCGACTATCCATGCCTTTTGCTGGTGCTTCACGTCAAGCGCTCCCGCAGGTGATGTTCCAGGCTGCCAGCCAGGTCGCCACAGCAGCGGTGCAGCGCCGCGCTGTGCTGTTCGACAGCCGCAGCAGCAAAACGGCTGGGCACACTGTGCAGCACTGCCAATGGCGGTGTGGCATGCAGGATGCCGTGCAGTTTCCATTCCATCAGCTCGCTGACCGTGCGCGCCAGGTGCAGCCCTTCACGGGCATAGCCGATCAGCGCCGGGTCACCCAGCAGGCCGTGCAGCCGCTGCGCCACCAGCGCAGCGTTGGCGCGCTGCAGTGCCACCAGCCAGGCGCGGGCAGGCCGGCCGATGCGCAGCCGGTGCAGGTTGCACAGCTGCGCGCGCACGGCTGCAGGTTCCAGCACCGCGCTGACGGTGTTCATGCGGCGCAGCGCGGCCATCATTTCTTGCCGGTGGCTGGCCTCGCACCAGGTGTCAATGGTGCCGGCCCAGCAGGGCTGGTCCAGCGCTTCGCGCAGCAGGCAGTCCAGCGTGGTCTCGCGTTTGCGCGGCCCAAAACACCAGCCCACCGTTTGGCCGGCAGCGTCGTGGAACAACACCGGTATGCCGGCGCGCAAGCAGGCCACCAGGGCGGGCGTGGCCCATTGCGCGTGGCTCGGGCTGATGACGCGGGCCAGGCGCTGTAGTGGGTACAGGCTGCGTGCGCGGCCGGCCGCGCTGACGTGCAGCGCGGGGCCGTCGTCCAAGCGCACCTGCCAGGATAAGGCGGCGTCCAGATACAGCGGGCGGATCATGGCGGGGCCGCCAGGCTGGCTGTCGTGTCGGGCACGGCGTGCACAGCAGGCTCGGTGAACGCTGCGGACTCGGCAGGCTCGGTGGACTCGGTGGACTCGGTGGGTTCGTCGTCAGCCCAGCCGGCTTCGCTGGGCAATTCTGCTGCGCCAGCCAGCGCGCTGGCGGCCAGGCGTGCGTGGCGGCGCAAGGCTGCCGCGCAGCGCTTTTGCAGCGGCTGCACGGCTTCGTAAAACTGGGCCCGTGCGGCCTTGCCCATCAGGCAGGCACCGGCGCCGTCGCGGCCAAAGTGTTCAGGTCGCAGTTCGCGGCTGCGAAATTGCTGCCACACCCAGGCGTCGATGCGGGCGCGCCACGGCTCCACCAGGTCGCAGGCCATCGATGCGCGGCCGTGCAATGGTGTGTGCAAAAAGCCCACCATCGGGTCCAGGCCCGCTGCCCAGCAAGCCTGCACGGCTTGGGATTGCAGCAGCGTGTAGCCCAGCGACAGGCAAGCGTTGACGGGGTCGGGCGGCGGGCGCCGGCGGCGGCCCACAAAACCCAGCGCGGGTGCAAAGAGTTGCACGTAAGCCCTGAAATAAGCAGCTGCGCCTGCGCCTTCCAGGCCCCGCACGCTGGCGCGGTCGGTGGCCGCAGGCAGGCTGCCCTGCACACGCTGCAGGGTGGCGATGGCGTCGGTCAGCGGCTTGCGCAGGTCGGCACGTTCTTGCAATGCACTTTGCAGCAGTTGGCGTTGAGCACGCAGTTTGGCGCGCACGATCTGGCGGGCCCATGCCGTGGCCCAGGTTTCGTCGGCCACACGCTGGCACTGCGCAATGCGCGTGCGGGCGTCGCCAGCCGGGGCGCCCAGCAGGTGCGCCACGCGCTGGCCACCGCGCCCACCCAGCGCCACCAGGCCCACGCCGGCATCGGCCAGGGCGGCCAGTGTGGCGCTGCTCAGTTGGGTGTCGGCGCGCAGCACCACGCGGTCCAGCAGGCGCGCGGGCACGGTGCGCAGGCGTTCGCCGTCGGCGCGCAGTTCGATGGCGCCGTCGCGGTATTGCAGGCTCAGGCCCTGGCGGTCGATGGTGAGGGTGCCCATGGTTGCGGGGTTGCGGTTTCGGCTGTTCAGCCCTGGTAGAAAAATTCACCGTCCTGGGGCCGCACGGCGACGCCCAGGGTGTGCACGGTGGCGCGCGGGTCCAGGCGCACAAAGACCACGCGGTCTTGCGCCGGGTCGATCAGGCGGCGCAGCGTGGCCATGGTCTGCTGCAGCTCACCGGCTGTCAGCCAGCATTCATACAGCGACTTCTGGCCACCAATGGCGTGGCCCTTGACGGCTTTCAGCGCATGGCTGCGGCGCCGCGCGCTGGCGATGTCGTAGCCGATGAGGAACAGGTGGCGCAGCATGGTGGTGGGGGGGGGGCAGGTGGTGCAGTGAGCTTGGGTGTCACTGTAGGGACTGCCTGGCCAAATGCGTGCTGTCGCAAGCTTGCGGCGCCTATCTGCCGCTGGGCATTGCTTGTTACCGCTTCAAGAGGACTTCGACTGCGCGGCGATTTCAGCCAGGGGCTTGGCCAGCCGACGAAGCTCTTTTGTCAGCGCGTCCGCCGTGGCTGTGGAACTGGCGGCGGCCTTGGTGCGCTCACGCTGGTTGCCGCTGGTCGTACCGTGGGCGAGCATGTTGCGAATGTCGGACAGGGCCACAAACGCAGGGTGTTCCTTCAGTTTGTCTCGTGCTTCCTCGCGCTGGGCGTGGTCGTTGCCGTCCAGCCGGTCGCCGATGCAGACGGCGCTGATGACCGATTCCTGCAAATAGATGGCGGCGCGAATGAAGTCCTCGCGGGCCAGGTAAGCCTCGAACAACGCCCATTCCCTGGTATCGCGGCTGTTCTTTCGCGCCCACGCAAGACGCTGGCCGAGCTGAGTGGCGAACAGGCGTGTGGCGCCACCCAGGTGTTCAATTGAGCCCAGCAGCGGGCTGATCTTTGCGCGCGCTTCCGCAGAATTGGTGACGCGCTCAAGGTGCGCCGCGTGGGCAAGCTGCGCAGCTGCTTTTGCATCCATGCCGTCGTGCTGCAGCAGCGGTGCAAAGCCGGCGTAGTTGCCGCTGGCGTCATGGGCTGCAAAGGCCTCAATCCAGTCCAGCATGCGCAGCAAGCCGTCCAGCTTGACCACGGGCGTGATGCCCTGCGCGGTCATGTCCAGTGCGCCGTAATAGATGCCGATCACAACCGCCTGGCGCACATGTGCCAGGTAGCGCGCGGCCACCAGCGCCAGCATGGGCAGGTGGCGAAAGCCGTGCGTGATGTCAAGAACCACTTGTTCGCCTACACCCACATGCGCGGCCATGTCGGTCAGCAGGCGCATTTGTTCGGCCTCGTCGCGGCAGTAGGGAATAAGCACCAGTTCGGCGCCCGCCATAACGCCCCGTGTGCATGACTCTGCGCGGTCCAGCAGGGCTTGATTCACTTCGCCGCGCTCGGTGGCCTCGCCCAGTTCACTCCATTCGTTTGATTCGACGTCGATATCCAGCGCGTCCCACATGCTGCCTGCGGTGCCCAGCAACAACGTGCGCTGCGGACGCAGGCGCTCCATCAACGCTGCCCCAAAGAAAGTTGTCTGCACCTGTTCGCCGTTTTCAAACCGGTATGTCGCGCGCTGGTATCCCGCACCGGGGTCTTTGCGGCTCTTGCCGAGGAAGCTGATCAAGGTGGTCATGCAGCTTCCTCAATGCGATATCGGCCCAGGCCGAAGGTGGTGTTTTTGCCGACGTGCAGCCATTGCCCCAGGTGCAGCAGCGGCCAAAACGGTGCCAGGTCGCCGTGCAGTGTGAAGCGACCCACCGCACCGCCCAGCACCATGTGTTGTTGTTGGCGGCTGGACTGGCGTGTCCAGTCGCGCCAGGTCAGTTGTGTGTCACCGCGCACCGTGGCGGCGTGTTCACTCAGCGCGGCGAAATCGTCATCCAGCGAACCCCCCAGTTGCAGTTCAACCAGTTCGGCCACACGGCGCAGCAGCGCCCGCAGCAGGTCTGGCGCGGTCAGTTCAGCCACGCCCAACAGTTGGCCGCCGCGTTGCAGGCGCAAGGGGGTGTCGAAGACCAACGTCACGCTGCTGGGTGTTGAATGCAGCGGCGGTAAGGGCAGTTGCTGAACATGTGCCCTTGGGCCTGTTGCCTCGCTGCTGAGCACGGGTTCGGGGTCGTCCTCAACAAAAACCCGGTCCAGCTGCGCCGTGCCTTGCTGTGGCCCCAAGCCCTGCAGCAGCGCGCGCCGCCAGGCCATCAGCACCAGTGGCAAGTGGCCCAGCGCAGGGCCCACTAACACGGTGTTGAAGTGCAGCGCGCTGCCCGCTGCATGTTCGCGCTGGCCCCAGGGTGGTGGCTCCACGACAAACGGCAGCGGCACGTTGCTGATCGTGCGCCGGGCGTAGTTCAGGGGCGGCGGGGTTTCGAAAATAGCCGGGTAAGCGCAGCTGCGGTACAGCGCGCAGCTTTTGCAGGCCGGTAGGCGGGTGACACAGGCGATCTGCTTCAGCGCATGGCCAAAAGCACCGCGCAGCGCCGAGCCAGCGTATGCGGGCAGGTGAATCGGCTGCTGGGTGGTGAATTGGAGCCGGTAGCGGGCGGCTGGGAAAGGGGCAGGCAGCGGCATGGGGGCGCGGTTTGGCGGGTCAACGCAGCCGTGTCAGCAGGCCAAATTCATGCGGTGCTGCAGCCAGCGCTTTGGCGTCAAGCAGCGTGCCTTCGGGCTGGCGCTGCAGCAGCCGCAGCACCAGCGCCTGGTCACCGGGCTGCATGTAGATGGTGATGCGCTGGCAGGGCACGGGCACACCCAGGTGTTGCGTTAGAAAGTCTGCCGTGCCTTCGTGACCGATGGCGCTGTGCACGCCTTGTGCCGCGAAGGCGCGCGCGGCTTGCAGAGACAGCGGGCCTTCAAAGTGGTAGTGGCCGTAAGAGGTCAGAACCGGGGCGTTTAGCAGGTAGTTCACGGCCAGTCAGGCTGACGCGTCGCCACCGAGCTGCAGCGCCGCCCAGTCCATCACGCTGTTCAACCACACATCGGTGGTGTGCCGGTCCAGAGCGCCGACGCCAAGCATGCCGTAGCGCGCCTCTACCGCATACGGATTGAGCGTGTCTATCGCGTCTGCATAAGGCGGTGCAAGGATGGCTGCATCGTGCAGCGCGTCCAGCAGCTGGGCGATGTTGTGGGTGCGGGGAACAAACACATCGTGTTTGAACAGCACCGCCTTGATCGCCTTTTCAACCGCTTGCTGGGCGTGGAAGCCCAGTATCGAATCATGAATCTGCATGTGGCCCACCAGGGCCTGAAAGGCAGCAGCGTCGCGGCGCGCTGCCTCCAGCATCCCGCTTGCCATCGTCGGCTCAGCCATGCATCACCCGCCCTTCTTTAAGTGCCCACCAGTACACCGAGCCGGCCGCACGGCCATAACGCGCCAGTTCGTCTGACGAGACCACCAGCACGTCAACGGGCACACGCAACGGCCGCAGCGCGCGACGCAGCCGCACCATTTCATAGGCCCGGTCGGTGACCTGGGTTTGCACGACCATGAAGTCAAGGTCGGAGTCTTCGCGCGCGTCGCCGCGGGCGTAAGAGCCGAACAGCAGGATTTGCTGCGGGTGGGCAGCCGCCACCAGTGTGGCGACGGCCTCATGGATCGTGTCTTCGGTGATCATCGCTTTGCTCCAAGCCCGATTCATTGCCCAGCCAACCACTTCATCACCTGCAGTGTGTCCTGGTGGGCGTGGTCTTTCAGCGGATTCTTTTTCGCGGAGTTTTCCGTCCATCTCTGCGCTTGCTGCATCAAGGACTTGACGTGCGTGGTGATGGCGATTTTGGTGTCGCCACTCCACTGGCCGCGCTTCAGGGCGGTGTACAGCGCCGACAGCTCAGATTGGTTCCTGTCGGCCCGCGCGTCGAGAAACTCGCGTATGGCGCGCGCGGTGGGTGACAGTTCAGTCAGTTCTAGCTGCCGCGCTGCTTCGGCCTCCTGCGCGTGCTGGCGAGCTAGGGCATCGTTGGCATCGCGTTCGCGTTGCGCTGCGATGGTCGCGTCTTCGCGCATGGTGCCATAGCCGACGGCGGTTTTGGCGCCAAAGCCCAGCCACTGGAAGGCGTGCGTGAGCGTGGCGGTCAACATTTGCTGCCACCGGCCAACTCGCGCCAGTTCTGGCGCTGATTGCGGCAGCCGCATCAGGAATGACAGATCGCACTGCACATGAAACACAAACTTCGAGCCCGGTGGCACGGTGAGGAAGTTGATCGGGTTGGGCTGGCCCGATTCATGCGGGCTGTCACCGTTCTGGTAGTAGTGAGATTGGTGGGGCGTCATCACTTCGACTTGCAGTGCGTCACCGGCGATCTGCGGTAACACGTCCCAGAACATCAACGCGCCGCGTTGCAGGTCGGTTTCCCCGTCCGCGCCAGCCTTGCCAAAAAGGGCAGTGATGGTGTCTTCAGTCCAGCCATGCTCATCACCCCAACCATGTTCGGCCAGCTCGCGTGCAGCCTGGCGCAGCACGCCCTTGACGCCGCTGCCAGCCAGGTAAGGCAGGCCATAGGGGTTCAGAAATGCAAAGCCGTTTTCCAGCGGGTGTTCGTTGCCCAGGCCGGTGCTGAAAGGAGCCACTGCCTCAGCGTGCACGGTCAGCACCCGGCCTTGCGCCGCGAGCGGTTTGGCAAGATCGGATTGGCGGCCGCCCAGAGCCGTCATCGTGGCCAGATCGGACTTATTGAGCTTGAGCGCATTGCGCAGCGCGGCGGTTTTGTTGGTGTCGGAAAAGCGCCGCTCTTCGCGTTGATGGCCAGTCGCGCGGTAGTTGTAATCATGCGTCGTCCAGAGCAACTCGCCACTGCGGCTGTCAACACCCCACAGTGGCAAGAACATTCCAAAGCGCAAGCCGCAAGAGGCCTGCGAAAAATCCTTGCCCAAATAGGCCGGAACGGCGGCGATGGCCATCTCAATCCTTGCCGGCGCGCGCTGCGGGTGCCATTTGGCGCGTCCAGCGCAACCAGGCAAAGGCCTCGGCGGTGATGTGCTGGAAGCTACGTGGTTCGGCCTTCATCAAGGCCTGCATGAAGTCACCAAACTCAGCCTTGGGGAATGTCTGCGGGAACTGCCGGCGCAGCCAGTCGCGCAGGTGTTCACCAAGCTCGCGGCAGTGCGGGTTCTTCGTTCCCTTCTCGTGCAGGAAAGCCATTACCTGCATCAAACCGCTGTTCATGATCAGCGCCGGCAGGCCCTTGGCCAGGTTCTGGTACTCGCTGCTGCAGCCCTGGCAGCGCACCCAAGCGTCAGTGGCGCGCCTTTGTTCCATCGTCTGTGTCATGGGTTCAACCCGCCGTCATCTTCAGCATCACCAGGCCGCGCCCGGTGGTGGCGTCGCCGCCCAGTTGCACCAGCTTGCCGTCGAGTGCCGTGCGCATTTTGGCCAGCACCTCGTCTGCGTCCACGTTGTCGGCTTTGCTGCGCGTGGCGCTGGCCAGCAGCGGCGCCAGCAGCAGCGATTCGGGGGGCAGGTTTTCGGTGTAGAACAGGCCGGTTTTCTTCGCGGTACCCGTTGTCTCATCAATGCAAACATGCGGCTCTACCAGCGTTGCGTTGTGCACGAAGTACGAAAAGTCTGTGTCCGAAAGCACCACCAGGTCTTGTGCCAGTTTGTCGCGAAAGAACTGGTAAGCAGCACCTGCCGGCAGCGCACGTGTGGCCAGGTCGGTGGCCAGCGCAGGCAGGCTTTGCGAGACCTTGGCGGCGTACTCAAAGGCTTCCAGATGCAGCTTGTTGTTGCCCGACAGCAGCGCTGGGTTGGCCAGCAGGCAATCGCCCTCGGCCACGTCAGGCACGGCCCAATCAGCCCGGCTGCCCACCAGCGCCAGCAGCCGCTGCGCGCGCGCCAGCGCCTGCGGGCAGGTGGCATACACATAACCATTTTTCAGGCTGCGCACCGGGAAGGCCAGCAGCTGCGCGTCGCCAAAGCTCACCGCGCCCGCGTGCAGGTCGCTGCTGCCTGACGCGGGGCCAAACAGATGATTGATAAGCGCCACGTCACCGCCGATGGCCTCAAAGCCGTGGCGCAGCGCGCCCTTCACGCCTGAGCCGGAAAAACACGGGTGCCCGGTGTGGCGCTCGCGCTGGATTGGGTTGTCGATCACACCCACAGCGCTGCCCGCGCCCATGTGAACGGGGCTGACGGCGTATAGAAAAACGGCGGCTTGGCGCTGAAACATGTTGGCTTTCGTCGTTGAACGGGTTGGTGGCTCAGGCGCTCAAGGCACGCGCCTGCAGATGGCCGGCTGCGGCTGCGACTGCGGCCAAGCGCTTGTCGTTGGCCTTGGCCCACGGGGCCACGATTTCGACGCGGTAGATGGTCATGCAACTGTCCCTGTACATGTGGACTCTGTCAGTCCCAGCTCGCGCGCTCGTGGGCAATTTGGGTTTCGATCTCGGCTGCGCTGAGCCGGTGGCGCTGGGGTCTGGCGTCAAGTTCGGCGAAGAACTCGCGCAGCGACGTCATCGGTGCAGCGGTGGGGGCTGGGGTGCCCGGTGTGATCAATACGATCACTTCAGCCTCGCCAACGGGTGTGTCGGGCGGCAGTTGCAGGTGCAATTGCCGGCTCTGGTCAACGACGGCTTTGAGCTTGACGGTGTGCAGCATGGTGGCTCCGCAGGGCTTGATGAACTTTGGGGTTTAGAGCCAGGGTGGGGAGTGCAGAAGTGGGGTTTCACCAGACGGCGAGTGTGAAGCGGTTGAAGCCTTCGGCCCGGCGTGCCGCATTCTGGTCTGCGTCACCCCACAAGCCGTGTTCGGCAAGCTTGCGAAGCTGCTCAGGCGTGGCTTCAAGTTCATCGATCCAGTACACGCTGCCGCTGGGTGCCACACGCTCGGCAGCCTTGGGCTGCGCGCGGGCCAGGTCCCAGCCGCTGACCACTTCGGCGCGTGGCACGGCGGCACACACCAGCCGGCCGCTGATGCCGTGCAGCGACAGGCGGTGCTCGGCATCCACACCCGGCGGCAGCCAGCCTTGTGCAAAGCAGCCCGGCGTGGTCAGCACGATGCGGCAGCGCCGGGCGCTGGACAGGGCTTCAAAGTTGGGCTGCGGCGGTGTGTGTTCAACCGCCTGCAGCGCTGCGCCCCTGCCGTCACCACCCAGGCGCAGCATGCCGCTCTTGGGCACCACAGCGCCACGCACGGTGGCCAGAAAGCCGACACCCGGCATGAAAGCCACGGCTTGCGCGGTGAACAGCTTGCCTTCATCAACGCTGCGGGTGGCGGCGTGAAGACCGATGCCCACACGGGCTTCCAGCTGCCACAGTTCGGTGCTGCTGATCAGCTGCACGGGCACGGGTGTGGCGCCGGCCAGATAAGTCGCCCAGCCGGCCTGCGTCAGCCAGTGGCCACCGACGGGTTTGCCGCGTCGGGCTTCGGCGCTCACCGGCCACTGCGCCAGCGCTGCCGAGCTGGCCAGCCCAGCGGCAGGTGGCTGGGGTTGCAGGCGTGTGATGCGCAGCGGGCCGTTGCCGGCATCGCGAGCTAACGCCAGATCAGCGGGTAGTGGGTGCAGTTCTTCAACAGGCCCGGCTTTGTCACGCCGCGCCAGGCTAAAGCCGGCCAAGACAAATGATCCAGGCTCGGCAGGTGTGCCCAGTGTGGGGTGTCTCAAGGCGCCACGGGCGAAAGCAGCCAGGTCAAAGCCGCCGGCAGCCAACATCATCGAACGCAGTGCGCCGGCTGCCACTGAAGGCCAGGGCGGGACCAGGCTTTCGCCGTGGCTGCCAGGGTCACCAAAGAGTTTGTTGCCGCGCAGAAACAGTACATCCAGCGGTTCGATAAATCGGTAGGTGGTGTTCATCGCCGGCTCAATCTGCGCTGCGTGTTTCGCGGGCCAGGAATTCAGCGGCGCTCATGAAGGGCTGCAGCCAGTCGAGCAGCGGGTCTTTGATGGCTGGCAGTTGTGTGGCGTCGAAGGCCAGGCTGGCCAAACGCTGCGCCAGGCCTGGCGCCTGCGCCTTGCTGGCTGCACCAGTGGCTTGCCGGCCGAGTTGGTAGGCCAGCAGCTGGGCCAGCATCTCAGGCTGGTTGCGGGGCAGGTCGCGCAGCCACTCAAAGCTGTTGTAGACGGCGCGGCGCGACACACCGTCGCTGGCCAGAAAGTCACGCAAGTCACACAGCAGCGTCACAGGTTCACCCCACTTGGCGGTGACCACCACAGCCCCGCCCGAGCGCTTGACGATGGCCAGGCTGAAGGCGTTGCGCCCGCCTTCACCCTTGGCGCGCCTTTCAGCCAGCCGCAGTTCGCGCATCACGGCCGTCAAGGGCGCTTGGTGGTGTGCCACCACGGCGCCGCAGCTGGCGGTGGCGCGGTCGCCCATCATG
>JAYUPP010000163.1:0-4049 GCA_043760045.1 Betaproteobacteria bacterium | reverse complement strand
CAGCATCAGCGCCGGTAGCCGTCGTGCGGGAAGTCCGGACTGCACCTTTGCGTGCCCCCGCACCACCGTCTACCGCGTTGCCCGTTGTGAGCCCAGCCCTGGGTGTTGCGTTGATGGCCGAACCGGCCACAGTGAGGGCGCGTGCGGATTGCGCCGCTGCAGCCGCAACTGACGCGCCGCCAACGCCGGCAGATCTGCAATTGCCGCAGTTGCCGCAAGTGCCGCAAGTGTCACCGCCCGACCCCGCACTCGGTCAGCGCTGGCAAGACTGTGTGCAGGCGCTGTGTGAACAAGGCACGGTGGCCGCGCTCGTCAAAGAGCTGGCCACCCAGGCAGGGCTGCGCCACATTGACCACAGCACGTCGCCGCCGCGCTGGCACCTGGTGGTGGCCCGTGAACCTTTGCGCAACCCTGTGCTGGCCGACAAGCTGGCGGCCGCACTTTCAGCCCAGCTGGGTGAGCCTGTGGCGCTGGAAATCGAAGCCGGCACGCCGCCAGATTCACCCGCACTGCGTGCCGCTGCCGAACGCCAGCGCCGCCAGGAAGCCGCCGAAGCCAGCATCCAGCAAGACCCGGTGGTGCGCGAACTGCTGGCGCAGTTCAAGGGCGCGCGCATCGTGCCGGGCTCGATCAAACCCGTTTGATGCGCATTCCATCCAACTGCTTCCATATCCATCTACACCAAGGACCACCACCATGATGAAGGGCCAACTGGCCGGCTTGATGAAACAAGCCCAGGCCATGCAAGACAACATGAAACGCGCGCAGGACGAATTGGCGCTGATGGAAGTGGAAGGCCAGTCGGGTGCCGGCCTGGTGAAGGTGCTGATGACGTGCAAACACGACGTCAAACGCATCACCATCGACCCCAGTTTGCTGGCCGAAGACAAAGACATGCTGGAAGACCTGGTGGCCGCAGCGTTCAACGCTGCGGTGCGCAAAGCCGAAGAAGTGAGCACCGAAAAAATGGGCAAGCTGACCGCCGGCATGCCCTTGCCACCGGGCATGAAGCTGCCGTTTTGAAAGCGTGGCCGAACCGCTGATCGACGGCTTGGTTGAAGCGCTGCGGCGGCTGCCCGGCGTGGGCGTGAAGTCGGCCCAGCGCATGGCCTTTCACCTGCTGCAGCACGACCGTGAGGGTGCCAACCGCCTGTCGGGTGCGCTGCTGGCGGCAGTGCAAGGCACGCAGCATTGCCAGCGCTGCCACACCTTCACAGGTGGCACGCTGTGCGGCACCTGCCGCGACACGCAGCGCGACACCAAGCTGCTGTGCGTGGTGGAAAACCCGGCCGACCAGGCGGCGCTGGAACGCAGCGGCAGCTACAGGGGCCTGTACTTCGTGTTGATGGGCCGTGTCAGCCCGCTGGATGGCGTGGGGGTGCACGACGTCGGTGCCGATGAGTTGTTGGCGCGCGCTGACGACGGTGTGGTGCAAGAGGTGATTCTGGCCACCGGCTTCAGTGCCGAAGGCGAAGTCACCGCGCATGCGCTGGCCACGGCGCTGAAAGCACGCGGCCTGAAAGTCACGCGGCTGGCGCGGGGTGTGCCGGCCGGCAGTGAACTGGAATACGTGGACTTGAGCACCATCGCGCACGCGATGGGCGACCGGCGGTAGAGAACGCTCAGCGTGCGCGGCGCACGCGCAGCACTTCGTCCAATATCAAACAAACCGCACCCAGCGTGATGGCGCTGTCGGCGATGTTGAAGGCCGGGAAATAACCGCCCTGAAACAGCGGCTGCAAGAAGGCAAACCTGAACTGCAGGAAGTCCACCACATAACCGTGAATCAGGCGGTCGATGACGTTGCCCAAAGCGCCGCCCATGATCATGCTGACGGCGAAGCAAAACAGCTTTTCACCGGGGTGGCTGCGGATCATCCAGACGATGAAACCCGACACCAGCACGCCCAGGCCTGAAAAAAACCAGCGCTGCCAGCCACCCGCGTCGGCCAGGAAAGAAAACGCAGCGCCGGGGTTGTGTGCACGCACCAGATTGAAGTAGCTGGTGACGGGGCGCACATCGCCCAGGCTGAACCAGCCGATGATCAGTGTTTTGGTGACCTGGTCAGCCAGGATCACCACCACCGCCAGTGCCAGCCACAGCCACAGGCTGGGCCCACCTTTATTGCCCCGCGCAGCCATCGTTTTCAGGCCACCCGGCGCGGTTCACCGGCGCCGTAAAGGTTGCTGGTGCAGCGGCCACACAGGCCCGGGTGGGCAGCGTCATGGCCGACGTCGCTGCGCCAGTGCCAGCAGCGTTCACACTTGCTGTTGCTGGAAGGCATGACCTGCACCGCCAGTGCCTCACCCGCCACCAGCGTGGCGGCCGAGGTGATGAACACAAAACGCAAATCGTCGCCCAGCGCCTGCAGCAATGCGTGGTCGGCCGGCGCAACGGTGACCGTGACATCGGCTTGCAGCGACGAGCCTAACGCGCCCGTGACACGCACAGCTTCGATCTCTTTGTTGACCCGCTCACGAACCTCGCGGATGCGTGCCCAGCGCTGCAGCAGTTCAGCATCACGTTCAGTGCCAGGTTCAGCGCTGCGTTCAGCATCGGCGTTATTCACCACGCCGTCAAAGGCCCAGTAAGTTTCGGCAAAGATCGAAAACGAGCCCGTGGTCTTCGCCGCCACCAGCGCCCAGGCTTCTTCAGCGGTGAAGCTCAAGAACGGTGCCATCCAGCGCAGCAGCGCCTGGGTGATGTGGTGCAGCGCCGTCTGCGCGCTGCGCCGGGCCGTGCTGTCGGGCGCGGTGGTGTACAGGCGGTCTTTCAGCACGTCCAGATAAAACGCGCCCAGGTCTTCGCTGCAAAACACCTGCAGCTTGGCCACCACGGGGTGGAATTCGTAGACCTCGAAATGTTTCAAAACTTCAGCTTGAAACTGCGCGGCGCGCGCCACCGCCCAACGGTCGATTTCCAGCATCTGCGCCAGCGGCACGGCCTCGGTTTTGGGGTTGAAGTCCGATGTGTTGGCAAGCAAAAAGCGCAGCGTGTTGCGGATGCGCCGGTAGCCGTCGACCACACGCGCGAGGATCTTGTCGTCGCCGGCGATGTCGCCTGAATAGTCGCTGGCGGCCACCCACAGGCGGATGATCTCAGCGCCCATGCTGTTGCTGATTTTTTGCGGCTCGATGCCGTTGTTCAGGCTCTTGCTCATCTTGCGGCCCTGGCTGTCCACGGTGAAGCCGTGGGTCAGCAGGCCGCGATAGGGCGCGCGGTCATACAAAGCGCAGGCCAGCAGCAGGCTGCTGTGGAACCAGCCGCGGTGCTGGTCATGGCCTTCCAGGTACAAATCGGCCTCGGGCCCGGTGGGGTGATAACCACCAGAGTGTTGGCCACGCAGCACATGCCAGAAGGTGCTGCCGCTGTCGAACCACACTTCCAGGATGTCGGTGCTTTTGCTGTAGTGCGGCGCGTCCTCAGAACCCAGGATTTGTTCGCTGGTGGCACGGCTCCAGGCCTCGATGCCACCGGCTTCAACAATGGCCGCAGCCTCGTCGAGGATGGCCATGGTTCGGGGGTGCAGCTCACCACTGTCCTTGTGCAAAAAGAAGGGCAGCGGCACGCCCCAGCTGCGCTGGCGGCTGATGCACCAGTCGGGCCGGTTGGCGATCATGTCGCGCAGCCGGGCGCGGCCGTTTTCCGGGTAGAAGCGCGTGTCGTCGATGGCGTTCAACGCCAGCTGGCGCAAGGTCTGTGGTGCTTTGTCTTTCGTGAACACGCCCGCAGTTGAGACATTCGCTTCGTCCATGCGGATGAACCACTGCGCGGCAGCGCGGTAGATCACCGGGCTCTTGTGGCGCCAGCAGTGTGGGTAGCTGTGGCTGATGGTCTCGGTCGCCAGCAGGCGGCCGGCAGCGCGCAAGGTGTCGATGATCACCGGTACGGCTTTCCAGATGTTCTGGCCGCCGAACAAGGGGAAGTCGGCCGCGTAACTGCCGTTGCCTTGCACCGGGTTCAGGATGTCGTCGGTTTTCACACCGTTTGCGACGCAGGAATTGAAGTCGTCCACCCCGTAAGCAGGGCTGCTGTGCACGATGCCGGTG
>JAYUPP010000162.1:0-10872 GCA_043760045.1 Betaproteobacteria bacterium | reverse complement strand
GGCCGGCTGCCACATCGGCTTCCACCTCCCAGGTGCTGCGCCACGCAATGCCCAGGCCGCCCAGGCACCATTCGTGCAGCACCTGGCCGTCGCTGCAGTCCAGGCGGCCGCTTAAGCGCAGGTGGGTCAGGTTTCCGTCCACCACAAAGGCCCAGCCGCGTGTCTGGCTGGCGTCGCTGCTCAGCGTCAGGCAGGCATGGCGCATCAGCTCGGCGGGCGTGGCCGGCACGCCGGCGCGCTGCAGGTAAGCGGGTGCCGCCACACACAGGCGCCGGTTGTCGGCCAGGCGCACGCTGACCAGGCTGCTGCCCGGCAAGTCGCCGACGCGGATGGCGCAGTCCACGCCTTCGTTGACGATGTCCACCACGCGGTCGCTCAGGTTCAGCGACAGGCTCACCTCCGGGTGCAGCGCCACGAAACCCGGCACCAGCGGTGCCACATGGCGGCGGCCAAAGCCGGCCGGTGCGGTGATGCGCAAGTGCCCGCTGGCCTTCACGCCGCCGGCGCTGACACTGGCTTCGGCCTGCGCCAGCTCAGCCAGCAGGCGCTGGCAGTTTTCCAGATAAGCGCTGCCTTCGTGCGTCAGCGTGATGCGACGCGTGGTGCGCACCAGCAGCTTCACCCCGAGCCGCTCCTCAAGCCCGTCAATGCGCCGCCCGATGACTGCAGGCGCCACGCCTTCAGCCAACGCGGTGGCCGTCAAGCTGCCTTTGGCGGCCACGGTGACGAAGGATTCGATCTGCTTGAGCCGGTCCATCGCGTCATTGTGCGGCTCAGACGCACAAATCATTGCTGCAGGCGATACTTAATGGCTGCCAAAAGATGGAATAAATTGCTGCCATGAACAACCTGAAAGCCGTTTTGTTTGATGCCTACGGCACGCTGTTTGATGTGCACAGCGTGGCGCAAACCGCCGAAAGCTACTTTCCAGGCCACGGCGCCAGCCTGTCGCAGCTGTGGCGCGACAAGCAGATTGAATACACACGCCTGGTGACGATGAGCACGCTGGCCGGCGCGCCAGAAGGAGCAAGTAAGGACGCGCTGTACCGCCCGTTCTGGGACCTCACCCGCGCCGGTTTGCGGTTCGCTGCCGCGCGCTTGCAGCTGGCGCTGGACAGCCACGCTGAACAGCAGCTGATGGACCAGTACCTGCAGCTGGCCCCGTTCCCGGAAAACCGCGCGGTGCTGCAGGAACTGCAGCGGCGGCGCATACCCACCGGCGTGCTCAGCAACGGCGACCCGCCGATGCTCGCCGCCGCCGTGAAAAGTGCGGGCTTTGACGGCTTGCTGCAGCACCTGATCAGCGTGCACAGCGTGCGCCGTTTCAAAACCGACCCGGCGGCTTATGCACTGGGCCCACAAACTCTGGGCCTGGCCGCGGCCGAGATCTTGTTTGTCAGCAGCAACGCCTGGGACGCGCTGGGCGCCACCTGGTTTGGCTACACCACACTGTGGGTGAACCGCAGCGGCGCGCCGCCCGAGCAGCTGGAGCCACCGCCCACCCACACTGCAAGCAGCCTGCAAGACGTGCTGGCGCTGTTTGCGCAGGCTGCTTGACTTTCATGATGCCGGGCAACGCCCCGCATCATGGAAGACTTCCACATTCACCATCCGTCAACTGACCTGTTTCCCCATCCATCGCCCTTCAGAAAAACCTCATGCGCACCTCCGTACACAGCCTGCAAGTGGCCACCCCGCTGCACCAGTTCATCAACGAACAGGTGTTGCCCGGCACCGGCGTTGACCCCAACACGTTCTGGGCCGGCTTTGACGCCATCGTCACCGACCTGGCGCCAAAAAACGCCGCTTTGCTGGCCGAACGCGACCGCCTGCAAGCCGAGCTGGACGGCTGGCACCAGAAGCATCCGGGCCCGATCAAGAAGATGAAGAAATACCGCGCCTTTCTGGAGAAGATTGGCTACCTGGTGCCGGTGCCGCAGCCTTTCAAAGTGCGCACCAAGAATGTCGATGCCGAACTGGCACTGCAGGCCGGGCCGCAACTGGTGGTGCCCATCACGAATGCGCGTTATGCACTGAACGCGGCGAATGCCCGCTGGGGCAGTTTGTATGACGCCCTGTACGGCACCGACGCCCTTTCCGAAGACTTTGGTGCCACCCGCGCCGGCCCCTACAACGCCGTGCGCGGCGCCATGGTCATCGAGTACGCGCGCCGTGTGCTGGACCGCACGGCGCCGCTGGCGGGGGGTTCGCATGTCGGCTCGCAGGCCTACCGCAGCAGCGGCGGGGCATTGCAAGTCACGCTGGCTAACGGAAAAACGGTGGGGCTGAAAAAACCGGCGCAACTGGTGGGCTACCAGGGCAGCGCCGATGCGCCCAGCGCGGTGCTGCTGCAGCACCACGGGCTGCACCTGGACATCCGCATCGACCGCAGCACCCCCATCGGCGCCAGCGACGCTGCCGGTGTGTGTGACCTGGTGCTGGAATCGGCGCTGTCCACCATTCTTGACCTCGAAGATTCGGTGGCCGTGGTGGACGCCGCCGACAAGGTGCAGGCTTACGGCAACTGGCTCGGCATCCTGAAGGGCACGCTGACGGAAAACGTGGCCAAGGGTGGCCAGACTTTTGTGCGTGGGCTGAACCCCGACCGCGTTTACACCGGGCCGAAGGGCGAAGCGGTCAAGCTGCACGGCCGCTCGTTGCTGTTCCTGCGCAACGTGGGCCACCTGATGAACAACCCGGCGGTGCTGTGGGGGCCCAAAAGTGAAGAGATTCCCGAGGGCATCCTGGACGCGGTGGTCACCACCACTATCGCGCTGCACGACCTGCAGGGTCACGGTAAAGACGGCATCGTCAACAGCCGCAAAGGCAGCGTCTACATCGTCAAGCCCAAGATGCACGGCCCGGCCGAAGTGGCCTTTGCGGCCGAACTGTTTGGCCGCATCGAAAAACTGCTGGGCCTGCCGCAGGCCACCGTGAAGCTGGGCATCATGGACGAAGAGCGCCGCACCAGCGTCAATTTGAAGGCCTGCATCGCCGCTGCCGCCGACCGCGTGGCTTTCATCAACACCGGTTTCCTGGACCGCACCGGCGACGAGATGCACACCGCCATGCAGGCCGGGCCGATGCTGCGCAAGGGCGACATGAAAAGCACGCCCTGGATTGCGGCCTACGAACGCAGCAACGTGCTGGTGGGGCTGGAATGCGGGCTGCGTGGCAAGGCGCAAATCGGCAAAGGCATGTGGGCCATGCCCGACCTCATGGCGGCCATGCTGCAGCAGAAAATTGCGCACCCCAAAGCTGGCGCCAACACCGCCTGGGTGCCCAGCCCCACCGCCGCCACGCTGCACGCCTTGCACTACCACCAGGTGGATGTGTTCAAGGTGCAGCGTGAACTGGAGCGCGTGGACTTCGACGCCGAACGCGACACGCTGCTGGAAGGCCTGCTGACGGTGCCGGTGGTCAAAAAACCGAAGTGGAGCGAAGAAGAAAAACAGCAAGAGCTGGACAACAACGCACAAGGCATCCTGGGATATGTGGTGCGCTGGGTGGACCAGGGCGTGGGCTGCAGCAAGGTGCCTGACATCCACAACGTGGGCCTGATGGAAGACCGCGCCACGCTGCGCATCAGCAGCCAGCACATGGCCAACTGGATGCACCACGGCGTGGTCAGCAAGGCGCAGGTGAAGGCCACGCTCAAACGCATGGCCAAGGTGGTGGACCGCCAAAACGCGGGGGATACCGCCTATCAGCAAATGGCTGGCCGCTTTGACGAGAGCGCCGCTTTCCAGGCCGCCAGCGACCTGGTGTTCAAGGGCCGGGCGCAGCCCAGTGGTTACACCGAACCGCTGTTGCACGCCTGGCGATTGAAGGTCAAGGCAGGGGACTGAACCCGATGCGGCGATGAAGGCGCCCGGCGCACTGCGTTATGACGTGCTGGTGGTGGGCGCAGGCCCGGCCGGCAGCGCCTGCGCGCAACTGCTGGCCGCAGCAGGGCAGCAGGTGTTGCTGGTGGACCAGCATGACTTTCCGCGCGACAAGGTGTGCGGCGATGGCCTGATACCCGACAGCCATGCCGCGCTGCAGCGCCTGGGCGTGGCCGATGAAGTGCAGAGCCTCGCCACCCCGGTGGCGCATGTGCGCTGTGTGGGCCCGCGTGGCGGCCAGGTGGATGTGCCGGGCACCTTGTCGGTGCTGCCGCGCAAAACACTGGACCACGTGCTGGTGCGTGCCGCCCAGCGCGCCGGCGCCCAACTGCTGACACCCTGGCGTTTCGAGGCGCCGCTGCTCGAAGGCGAACGCGTGGTGGGCGGTCGCTTCAAACGGGCCGGCGCCCGCACCGGCGACACCCTGAACAGCGGCGCCGACACGGCACCTGAAAGTCTGGAAGTCACCGCCCGCTGGCTGGTGCTGGCCACCGGCGCGGTGCCGCAGGCGCTGATGGCGGCCGGCCTGTGCGACCGCCACACCCCCAGCGGTGTGGCCTTGCGTGCTTATGTGCATAACGATGCAATGCAGGGCCGCATCACGCAGTTGCAGATGGTGTGGCATCCGCGCCTGCGCGGCGGCTACGGCTGGATATTTCCGGCGCCTGGTGGCCTGTTCAACATCGGCACGGGCGTCATCGGCAGCCACAGCCGCCACAGCGACGGCAAGGGACGCATGCAGGACATCAACCTGCGCGCCATGTTCAACGCCTTTTGTGAGGTGTATGCACCGGCGCGTGAACTGATGGCCAGCGGCACGCTGCAAGGCGCCATCAAGGGCGCGCCGATGCGCTGCGGCTTGGAGGGCGCACGCTGGTCGCGCCCCGGCCTGCTGGCCACCGGCGAAGCCGCCGGCAGCACCTATGCCTTCAGTGGCGAAGGCATCGGCAAGGCGATGGAAACCGGCATGCTGGCGGCGCGGGCCTTGCTGGGTGAGGGTGGGCCCGGCGGTGCCGTTGATGGCCACGCTGTGCGCGCACGTTACGAAGCCGGTCTGCGGGCCTTGAAGCCCCGCTTCGAGATGTACAACAAGGCCAGTCTCGTCAACCAGCACCCCTGGTTGGCCGACCTGGTGGTGTGGCGGGCGCGGCGCAGCGCGCGCATCCGCCAGCGCCTGTCGGGCATGCTGGAAGAAACACAGAACCCCGGCCACCTGTTCACCTTGCGGGGTGCAGCCAGGCTCATGTTGGAATAGGGCACTTTCTTTTCAATCGCAGCCACACACCATGTCAGCCAAACTTTCATTGAATACCCCTTGCGTTTACCGCAGCGCCCGCATTGCCGCGTTGGCCCTGGCCGCGCTGCCGCTGCTGGTGGCTTGTGGCGGCGGTGGTGGTGCCGCAGGCAACTCCGCACCCACAGCCACGCTCAGCACAGCCACGGCCGGTGTGGCGCGTTACGGCCAGCCCGTGCTGTTGACATTGACGGGCACCAACCTCGATCAGTTGCTGACCGTGACCTCAGCCGGCTGCACCGGCCTGGCGCGCAGCACCACCGCACCCAACATCAGCACCGCCACCACGGCTTACTACACCTGCCGTGTGTCAGCGCTGGGCGCCCAGCAGTTCACGGTGGTGCGCGGCTCAGACAACATCAACCTGGGCAGCGCGGCCTACACCGTGGCGGTGCCGCAGGTGACGATGACGGTGAGCAACGGCGCGGCGGTGAATGGCAGCTTCGTCATTACGCTGGCGCCGGTGCAGGCGCCGATCACGGTGAACAATTTTCTGAATTACGTGAATGCGGGCTTCTACAACGGCAGCATTTTTCACCGTTATGCAGCCGGCTTTGTGCTGCAAGGCGGGGGCTATGACGCTGGCGTGACCGCCGCCGCACGGCCCACGCACAAAACCACCAATGCCGACATCGTGCTGGAAGACAACAGCGGGCTGCTCAACACCCAGTTCAGCTTGGCCATGGCGCGCACCAATCTGCCCGACACGGCGAATTCCGAGTTTTTCATCAACCTGGTGAACAACGCTTTTTTGAACAGAAGCGGCGCCACCCGGGGTTACGCTGTTTTCGGCAGCATCACGGGCGGCACCAACGTGGTCACCAGCATGACCACAGCACCGTGTGTGCCGGCGCCCTTGATCAGCAGTGAATGCCTGCCCATCCCCAACCTCGTGATCACCAGCGCCGTGCAAACCCAGTAGCCGCTTCCGCGCGGCGCACGCCGCGTGTTTGCATGGGGGCGTAACACGGTGGCGCGCGCTTAGCATCATCAGCACTGCTGATGAGCTGAACGCCGCACACCCACCATGCCCCCTGCACCCGCCTCCCCCGCCTCCCCCGCTGCCCCCGCTGCCCCCACTTTCCCGGTCCCGCGCTTTGACCAGTTCTACCGCTACGCCGAACTGACGCGGCTGCTGCAGGACTACGCCGCCGCCGCGCCGCAACTGGTGGGCCTGCGCAGCATCGGCAAAAGTTATGAAGGCCGCGACATCTGGCTGCTGACGCTGACCAACCGCGCCACCGGGCCTGACGAAGACAAACCGGCTTTCTGGATCGACGGCAACATCCACGCCGCCGAGCTGACGGCCGGCACCGCCTGCCTCTATTGGTTGCACCAGCTGATGCAGGGCTACGGCAGCAGCGCGCAAATCACCGAACTGCTGAACACACGCGCGGTCTACATCGTGCCGCGTTTGAACCCCGACGGCGCCGAGCTGGCGCTGGCCGACAAACCGCGCCACATCCGGTCCAGCACGCGCAAATACCCGTTCGACGAAGAGCCGGTGGAAGGCCTGACCGCAGAAGACGTGGACGGCGACGGCCGCATGCTCAGCATGCGCATCCCCGACCCACACGGCACGTACAAGAAACACGCCACAGAACCGCGCCTGATGGTGGCGCGCGAGCCCGGTGAGTTTGGCGGCGACTACTACCGCATCGTGCCCGAAGGCACGCTTCAAGCCTTTGACGGCCTGCAGATCAGTGTCAACCCCGACCGTGAAGGGCTGGACCTGAACCGCAATTTCCCGTCACTGTGGCGGCAGGAATTCGAGCAAGTCGGCGCCGGCCCCTACCCCACCAGTGAACCCGAAGTGCGTGCCATGGTGGACTTCATCACCCAGCACCCCAACATCGGCGCAGCGGTCAGCTTCCACACCCACAGCGGCGTCATCCTGCGCCCCATGGGCACGATGAGCGACGACGACATGGTCCCTGAAGACCTGTGGATGATCAAGCGCCTGTCCGACCTGGGCGCGCGCCTCACCGGTTACCCGGCCATCAGCATCTGGCACGACTTCAAATACCACCCCAAGCAGGCCATCAGCGGCACCCAGGACTGGATTTACGAACACCTGGGCGCACTGTTCTGGACGGTGGAAATCTGGGCCCCGAACAAAGAAGCCGGCATCGCCGATTACCAGTGGATCGAGTGGTACCGCAGCCATCCGGTGGAAGATGACCTGAAGCTGCTGAAGTGGAGCGACGAGCACTGCGCTGGCCAGGCGCATGTGGACTGGTACCCGTTCCGCCACCCGCAGCTGGGCATGGTGGAACTGGGCGGCTGGGACCGTTTGAATTACTGGCGCAACCCGCCGCCGGCTTTGCGTGAACGCGAAGCGGCGCGTTTCCCGGCCTGGCTGACGCAGCTGGCGCTGAGCCTGCCCAAGCTGGAACTGCTGCGCACTGAAGTTCGGGCGTTAGGCCCCGACACCTGGCGCGTGCGCCTGGCGGTGGCCAACAGCGGCTACCTGCCGGCTTATGTGACGCAGCGCGCGCTGCAGCGCAAAACCGTGCGCGGCACCGTGCTCGAAATACACCTGCCGCCCGGCGCCAGCCTGGCCAGCGGGCGCCAGCGGGTGGTGGCGCCGCACCTGGAAGGCCACGCGCCCAAAACCAGCCTGCAGGCCTTTTTGCCGAACCGGGAACTGACCGCCGACCGTGCGGTGGTGGAATGGGTGGTGCGTGGTGCTCGCGGCACCGTCATCGCACTCAGCGCCAGCGCCGACCGCGCCGGCACCGTGCGCAGCGAGGTCACGCTGGACTGAAAGGAAATGACGGTGCTGCCTGCCATCAATCCGGCTGACAACTTCACTTCGCTGTTCGAGTTTCTGCCGGTCGGTGTCTACCGCTCGGCACCCAACGGCCGTCATGTCTTTGCCAACCCGGCGCTGGCGCGATTGAACGGTTACGACAACCCGGCCGACCTGGTGCGCGACGTGACCGACATTGCCAACGAGTGGTATGTGCAGCCGCAGCGCCGCGACGAGTTCGTCAAGATCCTGCAGCGCGACGGCCGTGTGGTGGCCTTTGAGTCTGAAGTCAGGCGCTACAAAACCCGTGAACGCATCTGGGTGCGTGAACACGCGCATGCGGTGCGCGACGCGCAGGGCCAGATGTTGTACTTCGAAGGCACGGTGGAAGACATCAGCGCCGAACGCGCCGCACAACGGGCACTGCAAGACAGCCGCGACCAGCTGGAACAAATGGTGCAGATCATCCCGGCCGTGGTTTACCGCATGTTGCTGCACCCTGACGGCCGCCGCCGCCTGAGTTTTGTCAACCAGCAGGTCAGCACCATGTTTGGCATCTCACCCGAAGAAGCACAGGCCAACGTCGACCAGTTGCCCGGCCTGCGCCACCCTGAAGACGCCGGCCGCGTGGCTGCGGCGGCGGCGCATGCGTTGCGCGAGGGCGCGCCTTTGCAGATCGAGTACCGCGTTTGCCTGCCCACGGGCGAGGTGCGAACAGTGCATATGGTCAGCGCAGCGATGGCGGCGGTGGACGGCTGGTCGGTGCGCGTGGGCATGATCTTTGACGTCACCGAAAGGCGGCGCGTCGAAGAAGCGCTGCGCACCAGCGGCGAGGTCTGGAAGCGTGCGCTGCTGAGCATGGGCGACGGTGTCTGGGACTGGAACATGCAGGACGGCATCGAGATGTTGTCCGCAGGCGGCAAAGCCCTGTTGGGTTATGCACCCGACGAGCTGGCCGACAGCCTGCAGGCCCTGGATGAACTGACGCACCCGGACGACCGCGCGCGCATGGTGGCCGACCGCCAGGCCCACCTGGACGGCCTGACACCGGCCTATGTCAACGAGCACCGCCTGCGAGCGAAGGACGGACGCTGGGTGAACGTGCTGTCGCGCGGCGTGGTGCTGCAGCGCGACGGCCAGGGCCGGCCGGTGCGCATGATCGGCACCTGGACCGATGTCTCGCAAGCGCGGCAGGCCGACACCTGGCGGCTGGAGCGCGACCGTGCGGCGGCGGCCGACCTTTCCAAGTCGCAGTTCCTGTCGCGCGTCAGCCATGAACTGCGCACGCCGCTGAATGCCATCCTCGGTTTTGCGCAGCTGTTGCAGCTGGACGGCGACCTGAACGGCAGACATCAGGGCTGGGTGCAGCATGTGCTGGACAGTGGCCGGCATCTGCTGGCGCTGGTGGACGATGTGCTGGACCTGTCCAGCGTGCAAACCGGGCAACTGTCCTTCGTGATCGAGCCGATCGACTTGTGGGTCCTGGTGGATGAGGTGTGCATCATGTGCACAGCACAGGCCGACCCGAATGGCATCACCGTGCAGACGGACTCGGCCCGCAACACCGCGCCCGTGCGTGTGCTGGCCGACCGGCGCCGACTCAAGCAGATCCTGAGCAACCTGATCTCCAACGGCATCAAATACAACCGGCGCGAAGGCTGGGTGCGGGTGGCGGTGCTGGTGCACGGGGGTGTGGCCGAGATCAACGTCATCGACGGTGGCCCGGGTTTGAGCGAAGCGCAGATGGCGCGCCTGTTCAACCCCTTTGAGCGCGCCGGTGCGCAACACGGCAGCATCGCGGGCACCGGTCTTGGCTTGGCGCTGTGCCGACAGTTGGCCGAGGCGATGGGCGGCGCCATCGGCGTCACCAGCACGGTGGGCGAGGGCGCGCGGTTTTCCTTGCGGCTGCCGCTGGACGCGGTGGCCGCTGGCGGCACGCGGTCCTGATGTCGGCGGCTTTCATGACCCGGGGCACCGCCCCGTTGCATGAAAGTCAGTTCTTTTCGAAGCTGAACACCGCCACGCTGGCACGCAGGTTCGGCCAGCGCCGCACAACACGCCCGCCCTGCAAACCAAAACTGTCGGTCACGGCCAGCCCGCAGCGTTGCGCCAGCACTTCGAAGTCGGCATGGGTGCCGACGCGGATGTTGGGCGTGTCATACCACTGGTAAGGCAGCGTGCGCGTCACCGGCATGCGCCCGGTCAGCACATGCAGCCTGTTAGGCCAGTGCGCGAAGTTGGGGAAAGCCACCACCCCGATGCGCCCCACGCGGGCCGTTTCACGCAGCATGCGTTCGGTGTTGCGCAGGTGCTGCAGCGTGTCCACCTGCAGCACGACGTCAAAGCTGTGGTCGTCAAACAGCGCCAGGCCATCTTCCAGATTGAGCTGGATCACATGCACGCCGCGCTGCACACAAGACAGCACATTGGCGTCAGCAATCTCGATGCCGTAACCGCTGCAGCCCTTGTTTTGCTGCAACCAGGCCAGCAGCTCACCGTTGCCGCAGCCCAGGTCGAGCACACGGCTGCCGGCGGGTACCAGGCTGGCGATGATTTCCAGGTCTTTGCGCTCAGACATCAGAGCCTGCTTTTGCGAAGGTGGCGCGCATCAGCGCGTGATAGCGCGGGTCGTCGAGCAAAAACGCATCGTGGCCGTGCGGTGCGTCAATTTCGGCATAGGCCACCGGCAGGCGGTTGTCCACCAGCGCTTTGACGATTTCGCGGCTGCGTGCGGGGGAAAAGCGCCAGTCGGTGCTGAAACTCACCAGCGTGTACTGCGGCCCTTGTGCGTGTTTGAACGCCGCCGCCAGACTGCCGGCAAAAGCGTGTGCGGGGTCGAAGTAGTCGAGCGCGCGCGTGATCAGCAGGTAAGTGTTGGCATCAAAGTATTCGCTGAACTTGTCGCCCTGGTGGCGCAGGTAACTCTCGATCTGAAATTCAAT
>JAYUPP010000161.1:0-10884 GCA_043760045.1 Betaproteobacteria bacterium | reverse complement strand
CCACGTCGCGCGCGTCGCTGCCGTCGAGTGCCGGCACATGCTGCAGGTTGTCGAAGTAGGTGCGCCAGTTGTCGGGCACGCTGCCGGGGTTGTCGAGGTAGGCCTCATACAACTCTTCGACATAAGGGGCGTTGCCGCCGAACAGGTACGAGTTGGACCTGTGTTGTTGCATCATCTTTCGCTCACCTTAAGCGCCGGTTTCCAGCGCGCTGATGGGTTTGAAAAAACCTTCCGCGTCCCGGCTGCACCGGTTGGCGGACTAGCGACCCGCCTTGCTGCCTGTCGAACTGCCAGCAAGGGGACGGGAAGGAACGTATTTGATTCAGCCAGCACTCTAACATTGCGATGGTGTCGCCATTGCGTCGCAATTGGGCGCCTTCCAGGCTGCTGTTTTGCCGACAACCCAGGGGCGCGCAGCAAATACTGCGGTGCTGATGGAACCGCGTGTTGTTTGGTTGCACCCTTTGGCGCCCGCCAAGCCAGCACCAGGCCAGGCCTGCAACGGCTGCGGCGTGTGTTGCGCCGCCGAGCCCTGCCCCGTGGGCGTGCTGCTGTCCCGGCGCACGCAGGGCGCCTGCGTGGCGCTGGTCTGGAACGCCCGCCAGCAGGCTTACCGCTGCGGTGTCGTCGATCACCCGTGGCCCGCGCTGCCACGCTGGCTGGCGCAGGCCTGGCGGCGCCTGGCACTGCGCTGGATAGCGGCCGCTGCAGGCTGCGACTGCAGCCTGCAGACCAGCCGCAACCCGTAGTTCGGCGGCCCAGCGAACCGCGCGCGAGCGCACGCTTGGCGCGTTGTCGGCGTTTCCCCGCTGGCCGTGTGTCGAGGGCGCTGCTACCGACAGAGTAGGCTGGCGAAATCCTTGCGCAGTGGGTAAAGCCAGATGTCCTTGATGGGGATGATCTGCTGGTGGACGGCGGATTTCTTGCCGCTCCCAGTGGTCTGGTCGACGTTTACCCAGTTGGCGACCTGGTGGCAAATGCCGCGATGGCGCTGGGATTCCACGCAGGTCTCGAACAGGACGGGGCGACAGGCTGACCGTTGGCTTGGGTCCGGCCCCACAGCTCGCACAGCTTGCGCGACAGGGGTGTGTGTTTGAGGGGCGGGCCTGCTCGATCAGGCGTTTGATCAGCTGTATATCGTCGGCGCTGAACTCGCGGCCGCAATCAGCGCAAGACCCAACTCGGCGCACAGCATCGCCTCTCGCTGTGTGGCCTGGTCCTTGAGCTGGCGCAACACTCGCCGGTTCCTTTGATCGCGCCACTGCGCACGCTGAACCGCGCGCTGGTGAAAGCTCGTCCAGGTGTTGGCCTGCATCAGGCTTGTCATTGGGTTTGCCATTGGGCTTGCTCAGGCCGGCCTGCAACTTGCTCAACGCGGCCTCCAAGCCGCTGGCCTTGGCGGTGTCGATGGCGCGGCCCCTCTCCTCGCGCGCCTGGCTGGCCGCCAGGGGTGTGCTGGGCCGCGATGAGGCCGCACATGGAACCGCTGGACCGCGCAGCCGGGCCCCTGCCCGGGGCGCTGAACCGCTGCTTCAAAGACAAGCTGCAAGCCGACGGTTGTTTCAAACCCGCTGAGCAATTGCGCGCGGAATTCACAGCCCTGGTGCCCGACCCCACCCGCGTGGTGCAGCCGTGCGGATCGGGTGTCACGGCCTGCCACAACCTGCTGGCGATGGTGCATGCCGGGCTGGGTGACACGCGGCTGTACCCGGGCTCGCTTTGCCGCTGGGCAGCGAAACACAAAAGGTGCTGACCCACAGCAGCCTGCCGGTGCTGGTGGTGCGCTGAGCCGCCCTGCTGGGTGCAGGCCGGGGTGCAGGCCGCCCCAATCCGAAGAATAAACACTTCAGAATTTTTGATGTGTTGCTGTAAGGACCACTGAGCGCCTCCGACCCCTTGGCATGAACTTGCCGAGACCGGGCTCTGTGAATGTGTCGCCAGGCGCGGGGTCGGCGCCCCCGTGGGTGGCCAAGGTGAGCGTCAGCGCCATCGTGCCCGCACGCAACGAAGGCGAGTGCATCGGCGCGGTGGTGGCCGGCTTGCTGGCCCAGCGCACGGCCACGGGCGGGCCGCTGATCAGCGAAGTGGTGGTGGCCGACAACGGCTCCAGCGACGACACGGCGCCAGCCGCACGGGCCGCTGGTGCGCGTGTGGTCAGCGTGCCCAAGCCCGGTTATGGCCAGGCTTGTTGGCAGGCCGTCCAGGTCAGCCGGGGCGAGGTGCTGCTGTTTGTTGATGGTGACGGCGCGGCCCGCCCCGATGAAGCGCACCGCTTGCTGGCCGACCTGATCAACACCGACACCGACCTCGTCATCGGCGTGCGCCGCCACATCCAACCCGGCGCCATGACGACCAGCCAACGTTTTGGCAACGGCCTGGCGTGCTGGTTGATGCGCAGCATCTGGCGCATGCCTGCGGCCGACCTGGGGCCTTACCGCGCGATTCGACGCGACGCGTTTGATGCACTGGACATGCAAGACCGCAGCTTTGGCTGGACGGTGGAGATGCAAGTGCGGGCCCATGTGCTGGGGCTGCGTGTGCGCGAAGTGCCGGTGGCCTGGTGGGCCCGCACGGCCGGTGTGTCCAAGATCAGCGGCACCTGGCGCGGTGTCTTCGGCGCGGGCCTGGGCATCCTCGGAATGATTGCCCGGCTGTGGTGGCGCGAGCGCCAGCGCCCAGCCTTTGAAGTGTTTTCGGCGAGACGCCTGCGCGCTGTTGTCGATGTGGACGACAGGCGTTGATTTGACCCCCACCCCCCACCCCCACCCCAGAAGGAGTTTTTCGATGAGCAAGTCATACGTTTTTCGCGCCACCGTTGCGGCCGCTTTGGTGTTCAGCGCCGGCCTGGCCAGTGCCTCCGGGACCGACGGCGCTGGGTCTGCCGAAACCGGCAACGCCGCGGCCTACAACACCGGCAAGGCGGTGTATGCCAACAAACTGGCGTGCAGCACGTGCCCGCTGGCTGGCCAGGGCGTCAGCGCCGAGATTGCGCGCAATTTGTTGAAGAACCAACCCGACGCCAAGCTCTCGGCCGACGAATCCGCCGCGCTGGCGGTGTACCTCAAGCGGCGCTTCAAGCTCTGATGCACCCTTTAACCTGCCCACCGAACAAGCCCATGAAAACCACTCCCTTGCTGCTGACCTTGGCCACGCTGACCCTGCCCTTGGCGGCGTTGGCCGAGGGCGCATCGCCCTGGTTGCCGATTCCGGGCGAGGTCGCCATCAGCCTGAACCTGAGCCAACAAAGTGGCGACACGGCCTATGTCGGCAGCACCGAGTTGCCACTCAGCGCCATCACTGGCGGTGGCGCCAGCAAGTACAAGCGCTCTACGACGACGCTGCGTCTGGCCTACGGGCTGAGCGACGCGGTTGCGCTGGACGCCAGCCTGGGCCGGGGCAGCGTCAAAGTGGGCGGTGCCGACAACAGCAGCGGCGCGGTCGATTCAACCGCCGGCGTGAGCTGGCGCGTGCTGGACGAATACGAACGCAGCGGCCTGCCCACCGTCACGCTGCGCGCCGGTGCCATTTTCAAGGGCTCGTACGACGGCGCGCGCCTGGCCGCGTTGGGCAACGCAGCAAACGGTTATGAGCTGTCGTTGGCGGTTGGCAAGCAACTTACATCGGCGTTTTCGTTGTCGGCCGAAGCCGGTGTGCAAGAGCGCTCAAACAGCGTGCCCAAAGCGACGTTTTTTGAGCTGGGCGCGCGTTACCGCGTGCTGCCTGCGCTGAGCGTGAGCTTGGGTTACACCGACAAAAAATACGCCGGTAATCTGGACATTGGTGGGCCCGGCTTTTCACCCGCGCGCTTTCAGCAGGTGCGGGCCGAACGCAGCATCACCAAGCTGGGTATCGGCTATGCCATCACCGGCAACCAAGGCATCGCACTGAGCCTGGCCAAGGTGGGCAGTGGGCGCAACACGGTGAAAGACGACTCGATCGCGGGGCTGTCGTACACCTTCGCTTTTTAAGCCCCGGGCAGCAGGCTGTTGCCCGTGCCCAGCCCGGCGTCACGCCAACCGGGGCTGAGCCTGCTGGGCCTGGCCAGCTTGTCGCTCTGCGGCGTGCTGGTCTTGGCCTGGGGTGGCACCCCGGGCGCCAGCGTGCAGCAGCAGCTGCTGGCGGTGTTGGCCGCCACGCTGCTGGGTGGGCTGGCACTGTGTTGGCTGGCCTGCCAGCCCGCGTTTGATCGCTGCACCCTGGCCAGCATCTTCGGCCTGGCGTTGTTGCTGCGTGCCGTTGCCAGCACGGCCAGCCCGCTGCTGGAAGACGACCACTACCGCTACCTGTGGGACGGCCTGCGCACGCTGCAAGGGCTGGACCCGTACCGCCTGCCACCCGCTGTCTTTTTTCCGGGCGATGGCCTGTCGCCGCGGTGGCAAGACGTGCTGAGCGGCATCAACAACCCCGACATTCCCACTTTGTACGGCCCGCTGCTGCAAGCCCTGTTTGCGCTGGCCCAGCTCATCACACCCGGGCGCCTGGGTGGCCTGCAAACGTTGTTGCTGGGCATCGACATGGCGGTGCTGGCCACGCTGGCGGTGCAGGGCCTGAAGCGGCGCTGGTTGCTGCTGTATGCCGTGCACCCGCTGGTGCTGCGCGAGGCGCTGGCCAGCGCCCACCCTGACGGCTTGCTGGGCCTGCTGCTGTTGTGGGCGCTGCTGGCCTGGCGCCAGCAGTGGCCCTGGCGACTGGGCTTGTTGCTGGGGCTGGCCGCAGCCACCAAAGCCGCCGCCTGGGTGGCCGTGCCGCTGCTGCTGCTGGCGCCCGGGGCGCCGGCGCTGTGCTCACGTGCCAGCCTGAACTGGGTGCGGCGCGTGCTGCTGGCGCTGCTGGGCTGCCTGGTGCTGCTGTATGCACCGTTTGTGGCGCGTGGGGGCAGCGACCTGGCAGCGCTGGGCACCTTTGGCCGCGACTGGCGCTTCAACCCGTTGTTGTTCAGGCTGCCGGATGCGTTTTTGCCTGCGCCGTGGAATCGCTTCGCAGCGGCCGGGTTGCTGCTCGCGGCGCTGCTGTGTTTGGCACGCTGGTGGCAACACAAGGTGCGGGTTGCGCACCCCGTTCCCATCGCCGACCCGCGGGCCAGCCCGCCGGTGCACACGGCGCTGGTGGCGCTGTTGCTGCTGGCCCCGGTGGTGAACCCCTGGTACTGGTTGTGGGCGTTGCCGCTGTCGCTGCTGGCCGGCCAGCGACAGGTTGCTGTGGTGGGGGTGCTGGCGGTGCTGTCCTATGTCAACAGCAGCGTGCTGGTTGAGGCCGGGTGGGCGGATGTCGGCCTGACGGGCCTGACGGGCCTGACGGGCCAGGCGCCCTATTCAGTGCCCTGGGCGTTTGCGCTGTTGCAGGTGTCGGCGCTGGCTTGGGCGGTGTGGCGGGACAGCGCGTCGCTCGCCCGGTAAGCCGGCCCGTCTTGGATGCGCTGCCAATACGACGCGTGGGCCGCGCTGCCCTGGGGCCATTGCGCCAAAAATTGTGCCTGCCAACGCGCCGGGTCGATGGCCACGCCAATGGCGTCGCAATGCAGGCCTTGGCTGATCACGCCGTAACGTCGCTCGGTCCCGTCAAACGGCCGCACCGCAATGCGGGTTAGCAGCCCGGCGCTGTCACCGGCAAAGTTGGGCATGCCCGCCGCGCCGTTGTTGAACACCCAGAGCTGGCGTTCGCCAGAGCGCCGGGGCAAAGCGTGAAACACCGGCAGACAGGTGTGGCTGCAGGCAAAAGCGTCCACCTGCGCGGCGTCAAACCAGCTTTGCAACAACGCCTGGTGGGCGGGCTGGCGCAGCCGCTCTTGCGCAAAACCCCAGCCGGCCAGCGACTCGGCGTCACCGTGCACCACGGCCACCCGCAGGCCGCCCACTTCAACCGTTAGCCCCATGGACAGTGCGGACAGTTGCCGTTGCCACGCCGGGTACTGGCGCGCGGTTTGGCGCAGGCGTTCCATGATCTCGTTGGAGCGTCGCACCACGTCGTCGCCCACCCAGTCGGGGTAGGCGCAGCCGCAGCCCGCCTCGGTGTCAGCTGTGTTGTCAGCCGTGTCAAGCGCGGCCAATTCGGTCTCCACATTGCCGCGTGTGGCATCAAAGCCCAGCACCTGCTGGTTGATGCGCACAAACGCTGCGGGGTCGGTGTTGAACCAGTTGAAGTCGCCGTTGAAGACCAGGCGCTTGGGGCCGGTTTCACGCTCGAACAGCGCCAGCACCGAGTCCAGCGCGACCTCGTTGCCGTACAGGCCGCCCACCACGTACAGCACCTCGCACTGCAGTGGCACGGCTTGCGCAAACAGCGTTGGCGCGTAGCGGTAGTGCAGCGGGCAGCTGCGCCCAGCGGTCTCTTGCACGTTCAGCGTGATCTAGCGTGATTCACCGCGCAACCACCGCGCAACCACCGCGCTTCACCGCGCAACCACCGCCTCAGCCAAACCCGCCAAGGCTTTGGCCATGCCGACGGCGGCGGGGCAGTCGCGCACGCCGTGGCGCTGGGCCAGCCAGGCCGGGTCGTTGTAGCCCAACCAGACCTGGCCCTGCGCGTCCTCCCAGACCAGGGCCTTGATCGGCAGGTCAATGCCCACCGACTGCGCGCATTCCATGAACGGCGTGCCGCCCTGTGGGTTGCCGAAGATCAGCACCTCGGTCGGGCGCAAGGTCTTGCCCACCTTCATGGCGCCGGCCGTGTGGTCGACCCGCGCCACCACATTCAAGCCGCGTTGTTTGGCCTGCTCTTCCACACGGCCCATGGTTTCTTTGGCCGGGTACGGGCTTTTCAGCACCAACAAGCCGTCGGCCGCAGCGCGGGCAGACAAGCTGCAACACAGGGCCAGCAGACAAGCCGTGGCGCGAACAAAAGAGGCGTTTTTCATGGGTGACTTTCAGGTTGACAAGGCCACAGAACGTGGCGAAACCGTCCCACCGGGGTGCGGTCCCGTTGATGACAAAACAAGCGCAGCAGCGGCGCGTGGTGGGCCGTACAAAGACGCCAACATCGACGCGCTGACGTCGGCCACCGGGCAGTCGAAACGCAGCTCGCCCGCGTTCAAGCCGATGACGCGGTCGGCCAACAGCGGCAACAAGTCCGGCTGGTGCACCACTACGAGCAAGGTGGTGTCGGCGGCAAAGCGGCGCAACAGCAGGCAGGCCTCGCGGGCGGCGGCGGGGTCGAGGCTGGCGGTGGGTTCGTCGGCCAGGATCAGGCGCGGGCGCTGCATCAGCATGCGTGCGATGCAGACCTTTTGTTGTTCACCGCCGGACAAGCGGTCGGCGCGGGTGGCCGCGTGGTCGCGCAGGCCCACGCTGGCAAGCGCCCGCAGCGCTTGGGCAGCGTCTCGTGCCAGCGGCAGGCGCAAGCAGCTGCGCCAGCCCGGTGTGCGGCCCAACGCGCCGATCAACACGTTGTCCCGCGCGCTCAGGCGCTGCACCAGGTGCAGGCCTTGCAGCACCTGCGCCACGTCCGCACGCAGCGCCCGCCATGCCGCGCGCGACAGGCCCGCGTGCAAGTCTTGCTGCAACACCCGCAACTGCCCGCCAGCGGGTCGGGCGAAACCACTGAGGCAACGCAGCAGGGTTGATTTGCCCGCGCCGTTGGGGCCGATGAGAGCCACCCGCTCACCGCGCTGGATGCGCAGGCGCGGCAGGTTCAGCGTGATCCGGTCGTCTGGCGCCGTGCAGCGCAGGTTTTGGATGAACACATCGTCCACAGGCACCATCAGCGGCCTCTCACAACAAGGCCTGCCGGATGCGCCGGCTGCACGCGTCGAACAGCGCCACCGTCGCGATGACGACCAACAAAATGGTTGCCAACCGACCCCACTGGAAGAGCGACGTGGCCTCGGAAATCAACAAGCCCAAACCGCCCGCACCGATCAACCCCAGCACGGTCGAGTCGCGGATATTGAACTCCCACACATACAAATGGTTGGACACCCCCTGCGGCAAAACCGCCGGCCACACGGCGTTGAAAAACACCTGCAAGGGGCTGGCACCGGTGGCCCGCACCGCGTCGATGGCGCGCATGTCCAGGGCTTCCACACTTTCTGCATACAGCTTGCCGTAAGTGCCGGTGGAATGCAGGGCAATGGCCAGGATGCCGGCCATCGGCCCGAGGCCCACGATGCCCACCAGCAGCAAGCCGAAAACGAGCGTGTGCACCGCGCGCAGCATGTTCAACAACGCCAGCGCGGCTTGTGCCAGCGGCCGTGGTGCGTGCAGGTTCTGCGCCGCCAACAAACCCAGTGGCAAGGCCAGCAGCGCCGCCAGCAGCGACCCCAGGGTTGCAATTTGCAGCGTGGTGCCGGTGGCGCGCGCCAGGCTCCACAAGAACTGGGCTTCCACCCGCTGGCGGTTTTCCACCCGCAACAGCGTGCCGTCGTCGCTGCGGTATTCCAGCCGCGTGGGCCCGAACCACACGTCAACAAAACTGGGGCGTGAGAACTCGGCCGCTGTCTTGGCCAGGTTTTGCCATGGGTTGCGCCCGAAGCCCAGGTCCCCGGCCGACCACAGGCTGCCCAGACACAGCACCACAACAGCGCCGTAGACCAGCACCCAGGCTATGAGACGCGCCCGGGGTGAACGCAACAGGCGGACCGCAGCAACCGGCTGCGGCACCAACCCGGGCGCGCCCGCCAGGCTCATGGCGCGGCCAGTTTCCCGGTTGCCAGCCCGGCGTCGCGGATCGGCTTGTAGAAGCTGTTGTCCTTGTTGACGAAGCCGGTGTAGTGCGCCGGCAGCAGGTCGCCCTGGGTCTTCAGCAGCGGCCCCACACCCGCCAAAGCAGCCTGCAACGTGGCCACGAAGGCCTTGTCCCTGAACAGCGCGGCGCTGACCGCAAACGCGTCATTCGGCAGTGGCGCCGACTGCCAGATGACCTTCGAACGCTCGGCCTTGATCAGCCCCTGTTCGATCATCGCGTTGCGGTTGCGGTTGTAGTCGGCGCCGGCGTCCAACTGGCCAGCCGCCACCTGGGTTTCGATGGCCTGGTGTTTGGTGTAAAGCACCTTCGAAAAATAGGTTTCGGGGTCGATGCCCTGCTGCATGAAATGGTGCAGCGGAATAAGGTAACCCGAGGTCGAGCCCTTGTCGCCGAACGCGAAGGTTTTTCCCTTCAAATCGGCCATGCTCTTGATGCCCGAATCGGGGTGCGTGATGACCAGCGCAAAGTACTCGGGCTTGCCGTCATACAAGATGGTGGACACCACTTGCGCCTGCGCAGCGTGGTTGGCCAGCACATAGCCCCAGGGGCCCATCAAAGCCAGATCGGTTTCGCCGTTGGCGAGCGACTTGGCCAGGCCTTCCCAGCTGTCCACCGTGCGCAACTCTACCGGCCGGCCCAATTTGGCGGCCAGGTGCTGGGCCAGCGGGCGGTAGGTGGCGTCGTTGCGTTCTTTGTCGGGCTGAAACAGGCCCACACCCAGTTTCAACGGCGTGCCTTGTGCGGATGCGGGCAAAAACACAGCCCAACTGGCCAGGCCAAAAACAAGTGCGCCTAAAAAGCGGGTGATCGAATTCATGCGGTTTGCCGGGGTTGGAAGTGAATCGGTTTTGCGACATGCAGGCCTGCCGTTGTCGGCGCGGCTGCTGGGGCGTCTGGCCCTTTCAAGCGCCGCATGTAGCTGGCGAATTTTCCCTTCGACACCAGCGTGCTGCCAAACCGCTGAATGGGCATGTTGGCCAGCGCAAACAGGTGGTTGAAGTGCACGCCAAAGTGTTGCAGCAACTCGCGTTTGTAGTCGGCTTGAAGGGCGGCCTGCGGCGGCGGCAGGCTGGGGCCTTGCGGGTTGTAGACCAGGTTCAGCATCAAGCCGGTGCCCGGCATCGCGTAGCCCAGCCGGTTCAGCGCTTGCAGGCCGGCGATGCTGCGATCAAACACCCCTTCACCGCGTTGGCGGTCGACGTTTTCAACCGCATAGCAGGGCATCGAAGCGACGATCTCAACGCCGCTCGAGGCCAGGAATTCGGCCAGGTCTTGGTGTCCGGGTTCGGACAGGATGGTCAGGTTGCAGCGGTCCAGCACCTGCACGCCCAAGGCCCGCGCGGCCGCAAGCAGGCGGCGAAAGTGCGGGTTCAGCTCGGGGGCACCACCGGTCAGGTCCAGCGTCTGGATGCCGCGTGTTTGCAGCACCTGCAGCACCAGGTCGACGGTGGCGCTGTCCATCATCTCGGTGCGGTTCGGGCCGGCGTTGACGTGGCAGTGCAGGCAGCTTTGGTTACAGCGATAACCCAGGTTCACCTGCAAGGTTTCGAGCCGGGCGCGGCGGATGGCCGGGAAGTCGGTTTTAGCGAGCAAAGACAACGTCGGGTGCATACGGCGGTCGGTCGGATTTGAAGGCAGCGGGCTTACACACAGCCCGCAAGAATATTTTGAGCGCTGACGTTGTTTGGGTCCGTCAGTGCGCATGCCCGTGCAACAGCGCCATGGCCAGCATCACCAGGCCCAGGCCGGCGGCCAGCCAGGTGCAGGCCCGTGAGCCTGCTCTTGAGCGTGGCCGGCTCGCGGGTCGAAGTGGTGGAATTCGCGGCAAAAAACTGCACGCGCCGCACGACGCCACTGGCGTCCAGCGCCATCGCCAACGTGACGAGTGGGCAGTCGCTGCACACGTTCCCAAACCCGTCCTTGCTGTGGCCGCGTTTGGCCTTGCTGGTCTTCAAATGAAGCCCTGCCGCCACGCCCTTGAGGCAGGTGTGGGTCAGGTCGTACAGGGTGATGGTCTGGCCCAGGCCAAACATCGAGCACGCCTTGCCGAACAGGTGCTCCTGCAGGGCATCGCTGAGCTTGTCCTCCAAGCCGCATTGGCGCATGGCCGCCAGCGCAGCGTGCTCCACGCCCACGCTGCGCGGGTCGACCAGCTCGAGTGAATCGAGATCGACTTCTTGGTAACGGGCGAGGTCGCTGGCTTGG
>JAYUPP010000160.1:0-10885 GCA_043760045.1 Betaproteobacteria bacterium | reverse complement strand
CCACAAACGGTTTGACCACGGCAAAGGCCGCGCGCAAACGGCGCAGCGTGCGCCGGCAGTTTTCAAACTGCGTCCAGGGTGCCGCAATGTGCAGGCTGAGCACCCCGGCAGGCGTCAGCGCTGCGGCGCAGCGGCGGTAAAAAGCGCTGTCGTACAGCGGTGATGAAGGTCCGCCAGCATCGGTCAAATCGAGTACCAGCACATCCACACTGGCGGCGCCCGTGTGCGCGAGCCAGGCCGAGCCATCACCCACTTGCAGTCGGTAGCGGCTGTCGTTGCCGTCGAGCACGCCGTGGTGCACCGCTTGCATGTGCTGACGGCAGAGGTCGAGCACCAGCGCGTCGATCTCCACGTGTTGCAGGCGGTCGAGATCGCGCCACTTCAGCGCCTCTTCAGCCGCACCACCGTCACCGCCACCGATGATCAGCACACGGTCGCGCGCCGGTGCATGCGCCATCGCCATGTGCACCAGCGGCTCGTGATAAAAAAACTCGTCACGTTCGCTGCACTGCATCGCACCGTCCAGCCGCAACACACGACCGAAGGTGGGTGAGTGCAACATCTCAACCAGCTGGTACTGCGATCGTTGCCGCACCAGGGTCACCAGGCCGCGCAGCGTGTAACCGAAGTCGGGTGTCAGCCACTCGTCACGGCGTTCGTCACCGGCGGGTTCAGGCTGATGGGCCCGCAGGTCCGTCTCGGCCTGCAACTGCAGCTCTATCGGCACGTCTCTTTGCACGTCCTTTTGCACGTCCTTTTGCTCGTCCTTTTGCATGTCCTTTTGCATGTCCTTCTGCACCTGCGGCGGCGCGTCACGCAGTGGAAAACTCATGGCAGCACAGGGTGACCGGCCGGCGGATGGTGCACGCTGCAGCGCGACAGATGTTGTTGCCGCACGCTGCCGGCCATCAGGCTGTGGCGCAGGCTCGCCACCAGCGCCAGGCCTTTGGCGGTGTTATCGGCTGAGTAGTCGCAGACGTACACATCCAGCGCCACATAGGCCAGTTCTGGCCAGGTGTGGATGGCCAGGTGCGATTCAGCCAGCAACACCGTGCCGGTGACGCCAGCGGGTTCAAACTGATGGAAACAGTCACCCACCACCGTCATGCCGCTGGCCTGGCAGGCCTGCAGGCAGATCTGCCGCAGTTCAGGCAGGCTTTCCAGCCTCGCGCGGTCGCAGGCGCATTGGCCCAGGTCCAGCACCCAGTGGTCACCGCCGCCGGCGGTCGGCATGCGCGCGCTCATGTCGAGCGGGCAGCCGGCACCGGCTTGGGTTGTTCGGCCGCAGGGGTGTTGTGCGGCTGGTCGGGCGCGTGCTGCGTTTGCTGCCCCAGACCGCCCGCGTTTTTCAGCGCCGCCCCCGCCGCCACCCAGGCTATTGCTGCCGCCAGTGGCAGCCGCGCGGCCGTTTGATCAGCCAGCACACCCACCAGCCGCAGATGGCGGTTGCAGATGAACCAGATCTCGTCGCGGTCGTTGGAAAAGATGAAATACGCGTCCGAGGTTTCCGAGGGGTTGAACATGCCGAGCGCGCGGTAGGCCACGGCGGCGCTGAAACCACTGGCCAGCGGCCTGGGCGGCGGTCCGTCGCGCAGTTCCTGCACCCGCAGGTAGAGGCCGTTTTCCAGCGTCAGCATGCAGACCCTTCTGATGGTCAACAGGGGCTGCGCGTCAGGTCAGGATCGCGATCAGGATGATGATGGGAATGGGGATGCCCAAAAATAACAGCAGAAGTGATCGCATGATGATGTCCTCTCAGGGCCTGGCAAAGCGTGCAAGTGGCAGCCGTTGCGGGTGCTCGTTTCAGCCACGATGCTGCAGCGACGCCCCGGCGCTGCCTGTCGGCCCCGGCCGATGCGCGCAGTAGGACAGCGCCCCACCCCGCGCCCCACCCTGCGCGGTGCCCCGCGCGGTGCCTGGCGCTCAGTGCCCGGCGTTCGGGAAGAACAAGGTTTCGCCCCCGATTTGATAGCTGGCAATGACCTGCTGCCCCGCCGGCGACACCACCCAGTCGGCAAACTGCTGCGCCAGTTCGGCTTTCACATGCGGGAACTTGCTGCGGCTGACCACCATCACACCGTAGGGGTTGAAGAGCGACTTGTCGCCCTGCACCAGCACCGCCAGTTCGCCCCGGTTCTTGAAATTCAGCCAGGTGCCCCGGTCGGTCAGCACATAACCGTTTAGTGAAGAGCCCATGTTCAGCGCCGGGCCCATGCCGCAGCCGCATTCTTTGTAGCCGGCGGGTTTGTTTTTCGCCACGTCAATGCCGGCGTCTTGCCACAGCCGCAATTCGGCCGCGTGGGTGCCGCTTTTGTCGCCCCGGCTGATGACGGTTTCTTTCGTGGCTGCCAGCTTCTTGAAGGCCGCTGCGATGGAGTTGCCCATCACGCCTGCGGGGTCGCCTTTCGGGCCCACCAGCACAAAGTCGTTGTACATCACGTCGCGGCGCTGGGCGGCATAACCATCGGCCACGAACTTTTGTTCGGCTGCCAGATCGTGCACCAGCACGATGTCGGCGTCACCCCGGCGGCCGGTGTCGAGTGCCTGGCCTGTGCCCAGGGCGACGACACGCACATCGATGCCCCGCGCGGCTTTGAAAGCCGGCAGCAGGTGTTTGAACAGGCCCGACTGTTCGGTGCTGGTGGTGCTGGCCATGACGACAAAGGGCGCCGGGGTGCTGCCCTGCGACCAAGAGAGCACAGGCACCGCGCTGGCCAGCGCCAGCAGCGCTGCGGCGACCCAGCGGTGGGGCTTTTGCCGAAAGTTGGTGGACAGCAGCGATGGCGGTTTCAGGTGTGCCAAGGCAGTTCTCCTTTCAGAAATTGTTGTGCCCGTGCGGGCAGCTGGGTGCTGGTGAAAAAGTGATGCACCTCATGCGCCACCACCAGCTCGCCGGCTTCCAGGTAAGCCACACGGGTGCCCAGGCGTTTGGCCTGGCCCAGGTTGTGGGTGCTCATCACCAGCGTGATGCCCTGGCTGGCGAAGTCCAGCACCAGGTCTTCCACTTCGCGCTTGGCGCTGGGGTCGAGGCTGGCGGTGGGTTCGTCCAGAAACAGGATGTCGGGCTGCAGCGAAAAAGCACGCGCCAGCGCCAGCCGCTGCTGCTGGCCGCCCGACAAGGTGCGTGCACGCTGCCGCGCCAGGCTGGCCAGGCCCACGCGCTGCAGCGCCGCGTGGCAACGCTCATTGCGTTCCGGCGCCGGCACACCGTGCAGCCACAGGCCCAGCGTGACGTTGAAGCGCACTGAAAGGTTCAGCAAAAAGGGCCGCTGAAACACCATTGCCGCCTGTGGCAAGCGGCCTTCGGGCTGCAGCGCCAGCGCCTGGCGGCTACTGGCCGCGGTGGGCGGCACCAGGCCGTGCAGCAGCCGCAGCAAGCTGGTTTTGCCCGAACCGTTGGCGCCCACCAGCATCAAACGTTCGCCTCGGTGCAGCGTCAGCGTGACGCCGCGCAGCGCCTGCAGGCTGCCAAAGTGAACGTCAGCGGCCTGCAGGCTGACCAGGGGCTGTGGCAGTGGGGCGGTGATGGGGGGCGGCTGCGATGCGGGCAACGGAGGTTTCAAAAAATTCTGCGATCAGAAATTCTGAGCCTCATGCGGTTCGGTATCGGCTGTGGCAGAAAAATTTTCTGCTCGCCACCGCCACCCACAAAAACCGCCAGCCACAAGCCGGAGACAAGCCAGCAACAAGCCGGCGACAGGCCGGCGACAGGCCGTTCAAACGTTCGGTGGGTCGCTCTCGCGCGCCGGATGGCGGTGTTTGCCCATCGCTTCAATAAACGCGGCGACTGCGGTGTCCACCTCGTCGGGCTCGGCCAGCCCGACGCCCGGGTCGGCGTCGCCGGTGTCCAGGAAGGCCGCCACGCCAGCGCGGTCGAAGAGCGCCTTGGACTCGCCGATGGCCAACAGCGTTTTGCAATGCCGGTACTGCTGGGCCACAAAGTCAACGGCCTGGGGCAGCGCCAGCAAGCGCATGACACCGGTCTCGCCGTCGGGCAGCACCACGGCATCAAACAGCACTGGCGGTGAATTCTCAAAGCTTGCGGTGGCTTCCAGTGCAGAGCCGTCAGCGGTTTTAATGGCGCCGAGCCGCGCCGCCAGCACGCAGGTCACGGCCCCGGCGGCTTCCAGCGCAGCCTGCGCCGTGCACAAGGCCGCGCCATTCACACCGTGCGCTGCCAGCAGCGCCACCTTGCGGGTGCGAATGTTGCCGTCGCCTGGCCGGGCCGTCAGCGAAAGCGCCGGCGAGCACGTCACTTCAGGGGGCGTGGGCATTTCCAGTGCACGCGGCAGCGCCGGCGGCAGCGGCATGCCCAGGCCGTCTGCAACGGCCTGCGCGAGCTGCGGCGACACATTGACCAGTGACGCCAGCATGCGCTGGCGAATCGCCGGCACCGTCAGCTTGCTCAGTTCGAAGCGGAAGGCGGCCGCGATGTGGGCCTGCTCCACGGCGGTCTGGCTGTCGTAAAACAGGGTGGCCTGGGTGTAATGGTCGGCAAACTTTTCAGGGCTGCCGCGTAATTTTTCCCCATCCACGGTTTGTGGAAATGACACAAAACCTTTGGCACCGGCCTGGAACGGGCAGCCGCCACCCAGCGAATTGGGTTCGTATGCAACGCGGCCCCGGTGCACCGCCTGGCGGTGGATGCCGTCACGCTGGTTGTTGGCCACCGGCGCCAGCGGCGCGTTGATGGGCAACTCATGAAAATTGGCGCCGCCCAGCCGTGTGATTTGCGTGTCAACGTAGGAATGGTGCCGCCCGGCCAGCAGCGGGTCGTTGCTGAAGTCGATGCCGGGCACCACGTGCGCGGTGCAAAACGCCACCTGCTCGGTTTCGGCAAAGAAGTTGTCGGGGTTGCGGTTCAGCACCATGCGGCCCACCGGCGTGACAGGCACCAGTTCTTCAGGTATCAGTTTGGTGGCGTCCAGCACGTCAAAACTGAAGGCTTCGGCCTGCTCTTCGGTGAAGACCTGGAAGCCGAGTTCCCATGCCGGAAATTCGCCGGACTCGATCGCTTCCCACAGGTCACGGCGGTGAAAGTCGGGGTCGGCGCCGGAAATCTTCACGGCTTCGTCCCACACCAGTGAATGCGTGCCGAGCAGCGGCGTCCAGTGGAATTTGACGAAGTGCGCTTGGCCTTCGGCGTTGACGAGGCGAAAGGTGTGCACGCCGAAGCCTTGCATCATGCGCAGGCTGCGCGGGATGGCGCGGTCTGACATCACCCACACCAGCATGTGGGTGGTCTCGGGCGACAGTGACGCAAAGTCCCAGAATGTGTCGTGCGCCGAAGCAGCCTGCGGTATGGCGTTATGCGGTTCGGGTTTGACGGCGTGCACCAGGTCGGGGAACTTCATCGCGTCCTGGATGAAAAACACCGGGATGTTGTTGCCCACCAGGTCCCAGTTGCCTTCGTCGGTGTAGAACTTGACGGCAAAGCCGCGCACGTCGCGCGCGGTGTCGGCCGAGCCCCGTTCACCGGCCACGGTGGAAAAGCGCACAAACACCGGGGTGGTCTTGCCGGCTTCTGAAAACGGTGCGGCACGCGTCCATGCAGCCAGCGGCTCATACGCCGTGAAGACGCCGTGCGCCGCCGAACCACGGGCATGCACGATGCGCTCGGGGATTCTTTCGTGGTCGAAGTGGGTGATTTTTTCACGCAGGATGAAGTCTTCCAGCAGCGTGGGGCCACGCAAGCCGGCTTTCAGCGAATGCTGGTTGTCGGCGATCGGCACCCCCTGGTTGGTGGTCAACACCTTGCCCGAGCCATCAACGCGGTTGCGGGCCAGCTGGCCGTCGTTGTTTTGATCACCGGGCGCGGCAGCGGCGCCGGTTTTTGCGGTGGCGTTGACCTCGCTCAGCGTGCTGCCCGACACAGTGCTGGACGACGGCTCAGCCGTCAGGCCCACCGGCGGCGAGAGTGCGTTTTCGCGCCCCGCCTCAAGCGCCTTGTTGGTGTTGTGGGGCATTGCAGCCACCAGGGCCTGCGTCGCCACGGCTTGCTCCGTCACCGGTGAGGTGACTGGTGCCACGGCCTTGCCCGGGCTGGCTTTGCTGGCGCGCGCGGTGGTTGCAGCCGGCTTCACTTCACCTGCGGTTTTTGCAGCCGGGGACTTACTGGGTTCTTTCTTCATGACTCCATCCTTGAAAAGAATGCCGCGTATGCGGCGCCTTTCAGGAAGAGGCAATCGGGGTGCCCGATGAAGTCAGGTGTTGAATATTTTCATGCGGCCGCGGTGTCCGATCAGGCCACCGCCTCGCGCGCCAGCGGCGCGGTGCGCCCCCGCCATTGCAGCAAGCCGATCAGCGCATTCAGCAGCGCCACCACCGCCAGCAGCACCAGGCCCAGCGCCAGTGCCAGCGGCAGGTCGCCCTTGCTGGTTTCCAGCGCAATGCTGGTCGTCATGACCCGCGTAACGCCGTCGATGTTGCCGCCGACGATCATCACCGCGCCCACTTCAGCAATGGCGCGACCGAAGGCGGTGAGCAACACGGTGAGCACTGCATAACGTTCGTGCAGCAGCAACAGGGCAGCCTGCGTGAAAAGGCCGGCGCCCAGCGACTGCAGTTGTTCGCCGCCTTCGGCCAACGCCGACAGCACCAGCCGGCGCGACAGCGCCGCCACCAGCGGCACCACCAGCACGGTCTGCGCCACCACCATGGCAGTGGGCGTAAACAGGATTCCCAGCGCGCCCAGCGGCCCGGCGCGTGACAGCAGCAGGTAGACCACCAGCCCCACCACCACCGAGGGCAAAGCCAGCAGGGTGTTAAGCAGCCCCACCAGCAGCACGCTGCCGGGAAACCGTGCCACCGCCAGTGCGGCACCCGCCAGCAGCCCCAGCGCCGCACCCAGCAGGCACGCGCTGCCGCTGACCTGCAGCGACAGCGCCACCACGCCCCACAGGCTGGGGTCGGCGCCCAGCACCAGTGCGGAGGCCTGGTGCAGGCTTTGAGTCAGGTCGTTCATCAAGCGCTGCATTGTGGCCAAGAGCCACCTGCAGCGCGATGGGTTCAGTTTTGCACAGGCGCTGACGCTGACGACGGCCTCTCGGCGCCATCGGTCGCGGTGTCTTTCAATTCGTCGGCGGCCGCTTCAGACCGCAGCAGCCGCGGCCACAGCCGGTCCAGCCGCAGCACTTGCATCTTGATGCGGTAGTCGATGTTGGCGGCCTGGCTTTCCACCAGGGCTTCCACTTGCGTGGCCAGCGTGTGGGCCGGCAGGTCGAGTTGCGCGGTGGCTTCGGCACCATCAAAAACAATATGGGCACCGGCTCGCCGCACGATGGCCAGCATGGCCGCGTTTTCACGCGCGATATGGATCGCCATGTTGTGCGCACCGCGGTTGCGCGCCTGCGTGACGGCACGTTCAAACAACCGTGCCCCGATGCCGCGCCCGCGCAGATGGGCTTGTACCGAAACACCAAACTCGGCCAGGCCGGCGGCGGCGTCCAGCGCCAAATGGGCCGTCGCCACCAACTGCAGCCGACTGTCGAAGATGCCGAAGATATCGTCGCGATCAAAGTCCATCTGCTCTACGTAGAGGCCGATCTGGCTGTCGCTGGCCACGTGGCCAAAACGCAAGTGGCGGTCGGCCTCGTTCAGCGACAGCAGGTGTTCCAGCACACGCGAGCGGTGGCGTTTGAACAGCTGCCGCACCGGAACCCAAGTCCAGGCACCCAGGGTGCTGAAGGGGCTGTCCAAACCGGCGCCGGGCAACGGGCCGCGCGGCAGCGCAGCGGAAATGACTTCTGATTGGGTTTGCATGCAGGCCTCCAAGGTCTGTGGCCCATGGTAGCGGCATCTTCTAGGGTTTACCCTCAACTTCTGTAGGACCGAGGCTGCTTTTACGAGCTGGCGCGAACTTCTTCGATGGTCGTCACGCCGGCCAGCACTTTTTCGATGCCGTCCTGGCGCAAGGTGCGCATGCCTTCGGCCAGCGCCAGGCGCAGCAGGTCGTCGGCGCGTTGGCCGGTCTGAATCAAGTGGCGCATGCCGCGCGACACCGTCATCAGTTCGTGGATGCCGGCGCGGCCGCGGTAGCCGGTTTTGGTGCATTGTTCACAGCCCACCGGCCGGTACAGCGTGATGCGGCCGCGGCCGCCGCCGGCTGCGCTGTTTGTGCTGCTTGGGCTGTTTGTGCCGGTTGTGCTGGAATCGTCCTGGCTGCCAAAACGGCGCCGCCAGTCGGCCAGCACGTCGTTGGCCAAGGGTGCACCTTCCACGCCGCGCAGCATGTGCATGTAGTCCTGCAGCAGTTCTTCTTCTTCTTCGGCGCTGGCGGTGTGCGCCACACGGCAGTGCATGCAGAGTTTGCGCACCAGGCGCTGCGCCAGAATGGCCAGCAGCGCATCGGCAAAGTTGAACGGGTCCATGCCCATGTCCAGCAGCCGTGTCACGGTTTCGGGTGCGCTGTTGGTGTGCAGGGTGCTCAGCACCAAATGGCCGGTGAGGGATGCTTCGACAGAGACTTGCGCCGTTTCTTCGTCGCGGATTTCACCCACCATGATGACGTCGGGGTCGGCGCGCAGGAAAGCCCGCAGCGCCTTCGCAAAGGTCCATTCGATGCGCGGGTTCACCTGCACCTGGCGCAGGCCGGCCTGGGTGATTTCCACCGGGTCTTCGGCGGTCCAGATCTTGCGCTCGGGGGTGTTGATGAAACCCATCGCCGAGTGCAGCGTGGTGGTTTTGCCCGACCCGGTGGGCCCCACACATAACAACATGCCGTAGGGGCGTTGAATCGCAGTCTTGAAGCGTTCCAGGTTCACCGGGCTCAGGCCCAGGTTGTCCAGCGGTATCGGTTTGCTGGACGTCAGCAGGCGCAGCACCGCGTCTTCCTGCCCGTTGTTGGTGGGGATGGTGGCCACGCGCAGTTCCAGCCGCACGTTTTGCATGAACTTGGCGAAGTTGATCTTGCCGTCTTGCGGTTTGCGCTTCTCGCTGATGTCGAGGTCGCACATGATCTTGATGCGGGCGATCAGTGCATTTCGATAGGTAGGGGGCAGTTCCAGATAGGGCCGCAGTTGGCCGTCGCGGCGAAAGCGGATGCGCACCTTGTCTTTGCCACCGGGGCATTCCACATGGATGTCTGACACCCCTTGCGCATGGGCCTCCAGGATCATTGAATTGATCAGCCGCACCAGCGAGTTGTCGCTTTGCTGGATGGTGGAGTCCAGGCTGTTGTCTTCCTGGCTGGCGTCCACCCTTTCCATCGACGCCAGCAGCTTGCTGGCGCCTTCGGGTTCACCGTCAGGCGACCAGGAAATCTCACCGGCGCTGAGCGACTGGCCGGTTTCAGCGCCCATCTTTTCGTAGGCCTTGTGCACCATGTTCTGCAGCACGCCAGAGCGCGCCAGCACCGGCACCACCTTGCACTGGGCGGCAAATTCCAGCTCGTCGAGCTTGCCCCGGTCAGACGGGTCTTCCACCGCCACCACCAGGCGGCCGGCGCGTCGCATCAGCGGCAGCGCCGGCACGCGGGCGGCTACGGCATAGGGCAGGCGCGCCAGCGCGTCGCTGTCGGCGGGGAAGTTCTGCACGTCCACCAGCGGGTAGCCCATCTTGCGTGCCAGCGCGGTCTGCAGGTCGGCGCGCGACACCACACCGCTTTTCACCAGCAGTTCACCCAGCGGAATGCTGCGGTCGGTGCGCTGCTGCTGCAGCGCGTCTTCCAGCTGCTTGTCGGTGACGTAACCCAAGGCGCACAGCGCTTCGCCGATGCGCACCATGGGCATGCGCGACTGCTGCTCTATCGCTGCGGCCAGCTCTTCGGTGGTGATGATTTGCCGCACCACCAGCATGTCGCCGAGCTTGCGCGAGCGCAGCTGCTCTTGTTCGGCCAGCGCCAGCGTTATCTTGTCGGGCGACGCCGAGTGCTGTTCAACCAGCGCTTCGCCAATCTTTTGCCCCAGCTCGGCATGGGTAAAAGAAGAACGCGGCACGAACCAACGCTGCAGCGTGCCGTTGTCGTCCAGCGGCTGGTAGATGAACAGGCCGTGCGGCAAGTCGTGGTGGCCCACGGTGTGGCCTTGCCAGACCGGTGCTTTCTTGAATTCGATGCGAAAGGGGATGCGTGGGCGCTGGCGCGCCAGCTCGTGTTCACCCTTCATCGCGGGCACGGCACGCAGCGGCTCAAGCAGGCGCATGCGGCGAAACTGTTCCAGCCGCAGCGGCAGCGACTTGTGCGGCTTTTGCATCACCAGTTGCAGCACACCGCGTTCGGGTGAAAACAGCATCAGGTCGCCACTGAGCAGCTTGCCGTTGTGGCCTTCAATCTCGCACATCACTGGCGCCGTGGTGGGCCCGGCAGCCGGGTATGCGGGAAGCTCGGGCGTGGGCCATGAAACCAGTTCACCCGGGGTGCTGTGCAAAGGCTGTAGTGGCTGCGAGAGATCGGACATGGCTGCTTTCTGAGCCCGCGCAAGGTGTGCGCGCGCCAGCACGACACCTCAACATCGGGTGCCACCGCCATGCTAGGGCCGGGGCTGTGTGCGGTGCACCTGGAAAAGGGGCAGCAAGTCACGCCAGTTCGCGTGCCAGTTCGCGTGCTATTACGCGAGCCGTTACGCGTGCCATTACGCGAGCCATTGCGCGTGCCATTGCGCGCTGGCAGGATCAGTTTTTCTGCACACCCATCAACACATCGGGCAGCCAGGTCACCAACGCCGGGAACACCGTGATGATGGCGATGCACAGCACCAGGCAGGCAAAAAACGGCAGCGCGGCTTTGGCAATCACGTTGCTGTCTTTGCCGGTCATGTTCTGCAGCACAAACAGGTTGAAACCCACCGGCGGTGTGACCTCGGCGATCTCAACCAGCAGCACGATGAAGATGCCGAACCAGACCAGGTCGAAGCCGGCTTTCTGGATCATCGGCAGCACCACGGCACTG
>JAYUPP010000159.1:0-4064 GCA_043760045.1 Betaproteobacteria bacterium | reverse complement strand
GCTGCTGCACGTCCTGGGTTAGCTGGCCCTGCAAGAACGAAACGGTGTCAGCGCCCTGAGCATTGATAAGGCCCCACTGCGAAAGGCGGCAAACGCCGGCATCGGGCTCAGGGCGGGGGGGCGCGGTGGTGCTGTCGGTGTTCATCGGGCAATTATCATCGCCGCCCTATGTCACTTCACCCTCAGCGCTTGGCGTTGCAAGCCGGCTGCCCCACATCACCGAAGGCACAGCGGGGCGGCGTGTTGGCGGCGCTGCTGTGGCTGCTGATGCTGATGGCCTCGGCCACGGTTGCCGCAGCAGCGACGGTTTTTTTCTGGCTCGAAAGACCGCTGCCACTGGCGGGCAATTCCGCTGAGTTGTCGATTGAAACCGGCGCCACGCCCAAAGACATTGCGCAGGCCTGGGTGACGGCGGGTGTGCAAAGCGAACCGCGCTGGCTGTATGAATATTTCCGCTGGTCGGGCCAGGCGCGCAAGATCCGCGCTGGCAGTTACGAAATCGACGCTGGCACCACACCGCGCCAGTTGCTGGCCAAGATGGTGCAGGGCTCTGAGACGATGGAGCAGGTGCGGGTGATTGAAGGCTGGACGCTGCGCCAGATGCGCCAGGCGCTGGCGCAGGCGCCGCACCTCAAACCCAGCAGCGCCGGCATGAACGACGCAGAGTTGATGGCTGCCCTCGGCCAGCCCGGCATGCCTGCCGAGGGCCGATTTTTCCCGGACACCTATGTCTATTCACGCGGCGTCAGCGACATCACCGTGCTCAAACGCGCGCACCAGGCGCTGCAGCAAAGACTGCAGACGGTTTGGAATGAACGCAGCCCCGGCACGCCGCTGAAAAACACCGACGAGTTGTTGACGCTGGCGTCCATCGTCGAAAAAGAAACCGGCTCGAAGGCCGACCGCGGCTTGGTGGCCGGTGTGTTCACCAACCGGCTGCGCATCGGCATGCGCCTGCAAACCGACCCCACGGTGATTTACGGCCTGGGCGAGCGCTTTGACGGCAACCTGCGCCGCCGCGACCTGGAAGCCGACACGCCTTTCAACACCTACACCCGCGCCGGCCTGCCGCCCACGCCCATTGCGTTGCCCGGCCAGGCTTCGTTGCGTGCCGCCGTGAAACCCGAGACCACCAAAGCGCTGTATTTCGTGGCCCGGGGTGACGGCAGCAGCGCCTTCAGCGAAACGCTGGAAGAACACAACCGCGCGGTCAACAAGTACCAGCGCAGTGGTCGCTGAAGTTGTCACTGATGTTGCCGCTGATGTTGCCGCTGATGTTGCCGCTGAAATGCACGCTGACATGGCCCCGGGCGTGGCGCTGAACGCCGGCCGTTTCATCACCTTCGAAGGCATCGACGGCGCCGGCAAAAGCTCGCACATCGGTGCCCTGGCCGAGTGGCTGCGGGCGCATGGCGCCGAAGTGGTGCTGACACGAGAACCCGGCGGCACACCACTGGCTGAAAGCCTGCGCAGCCTGGTGCTGCACCAGGCCATGGACCCGCTGACCGAGGCGCTGCTGGTGTTTGCCGCGCGCCGCGACCACCTGCAGCAGTTGATCGTGCCGGCCTTGCAGCGCGGCGCCACCGTGCTGTGTGACCGCTTTACCGACGCCAGCTACGCTTATCAAGGCGGCGGGCGCGGCTTCAGCAAAACGCTGCTCGTGCAACTTGAAAGCTGGGTGCAAGAGGGCCGCCAGCCCGACTTGACATTGTGGTTCGACCTGCCCGCCACCACGGCAGCGGCACGCCGTGCTGCGGTGCGTGCGCCCGACCGCTTCGAAGCCCAAGACCCCCTCTTCTTTGAGCGTGTGCGGGCGGCTTATGCCGAACGCGCGGCTGCAGCGCCCGGTCGGTTTGCCGTCATCGACGCTGAAGGCGGGCTTGATCAAGTGTGGGCGCGGGTGCAGCAAGCCGTCAGCCAGCGGGGCTGGTTTTGACAGCCGCCGCGTTGCTGGTGCAAGCCGACGGTGTGGTGCCTTTGCCCTGGCTGCAGGCGCCACTGTTGCAGGCCTTGCACAGCCACCGCGGCCACGCGCTGCTGGTGCACGGCAGCCCGGGTGTGGGTGCACTGGCTTTTGCGCTGGTGCTGGCCCAAAGCGGGTTGTGCGAGGCTGCAGACCCAAACGCGCAGGGCAGCGCTGAACCAGCCCAGCGCCTGGCCTGCGGCCGCTGCGGCAGCTGCCGGCTGTTTCATTCACACCTGCACCCCGACCTGCTGGTGCTGCTGCCGAAAACGCTGCGCCTGCAGCTTGACTGGCCGCTGCAAGGCGACAAGCCCGAAACCGACGAGAAGAAAAAGCCCAGCAAACAGATCCGCATCGACGAAGTGCGCCTGATGGTGGACTGGGCCGGCAAAACGTCGGCACGCCGGCGCGGCAAGGTGGTGGTGCTGCACCCGGCGGAGGCGCTGAACCTGCAATCGGCCAATGCCTTGCTGAAGACGCTGGAAGAACCGGCGCCGGGCACGCGCCTGATATTGACCGTGTCGGACATCAGCACCGTGATGCCCACGGTGCGCAGCCGCTGTCAACAGCTGCGTTTGCCCACGCCCAGCGCTGAAGTCGGCCAGGCCTGGCTGGCCGAGCAAGGCATAAGCAACCCCGCCGCGCTGCTGGCCGCGTGTACCGGCCGGCCGCTGGATGCCTGCGCGCTGGCCGAAGCCGGCGTTGACAGCGCCGCCTGGGCCCGCTTGCCGCAGGCGGTGGCGCGTGGGCAAGCCGGGGCGTTCGCGGGCTGGCCTGTGCCACGGGCGCTGGACGCGATGCAAAAGATTTGCCACGACGCGATGGCCCAGGCTGCAGGCGCCGGTTCACGCTTCTTTCAGCCTGCCGACATGCCCAGCCTGGCGGGCGTCTCATCGGTGGCTTTGTTGACGGCGCTGGGCGGCTGGTGCAACGAACTGTCGCGCGTGGCGCAACATGCCGAACACCCCTGGAACGAGCCACTGCTGATGGAGGCCCTGGTCGCATCAGGCGCACGGGCTTTGAAAGGGCGGGGCGCCTGAGCCGTCACAGTGCACGAAGTCTGGCCGTCAAACCGGGCCCACGTCGGGTTGGTCCCAGGTGGGCCTTCTATACACTCACCAGATGAATGACCGCGTTCCCCTTGTCACCCGCGCCAGTGCCCTGGACATGCCGCCAGCACAGGGGTCGCCGCTGCCCGCGCCGGCCAGCGCCCGGCCCGCAGTCATACAACTGGTTTTTCGCGAACGCGGCGCGCTCTATGCGGCCTACATGCCGCTGCTCACCGACGGCGGGCTTTTTGTGCCCACGCCGCGCGACTACAAACTGGGCGAAGACATCTACCTGTTGCTGTCGCTGCCCGACGACCCGCAGCGCTTCCCGGTGGCCGGCAAGGTGGCCTGGATCACGCCCGTCAACGCATCGGGTGGCCGCACCCAGGGTGTGGGCGTGCGTTTCCCCAACGACGAAAAGTCGCGCCACCTGAAGGCCAAAATCGAAGAGGTGCTGGGCACCAGCATCTCTTCGTCGAAGCCCACGCAAACGCTGTAGCCACAGCAGCCGCGGTGTTTGTCGATTCCCATTGCCATCTCAGCACCCCTGAACTGGCCGCTCAAATTCCGCAGATCCGGGCTGCAATGGCCCAGGCGCAAGTCGACCGCGCGCTGTGCATCTGCACCACGCTGGAAGAGTTTGAGCAGGTGCACAGCCTTGCTCTTGCGCACGACAACTTCTGGGCCACGGTGGGCGTGCACCCCGACAACGAAAGTGTGCAAGAGCCGACACAGGCCGACCTGGTTAAGCGCGCGGCCTTGCCGCGTGTGGTGGCTATCGGCGAAACCGGCCTCGACTATTACCGCCTGAACGGCCGCAGCGTGGCCACCATGGCTTGGCAGCGGCAGCGTTTTGCCTGCCACATCCAGGCCGCGCGGGCGACAAGGCTGCCGCTGGTGGTGCACACCCGGCAGGCCAGCGCCGACACCGTGGCGCTGCTGCAGGCTGAAGGGCAGGGCCAGGTCGCCGGCGTTTTTCACTGCTTCACCGAAACACTGGCCGTGGCCCGCGCCGCGCTTGACCTGGGTTTCTGCATCTCGTTTTCAGGCAT
>JAYUPP010000158.1:0-4077 GCA_043760045.1 Betaproteobacteria bacterium | reverse complement strand
GGGCGGTGTATGTGCTGGCCGGCGGCCGGCCCCGCCAACTGGTGCCGGTGGCGCTGCTGCGTGAAGCCGCCTGCCGGCAAGCCGGTGTGGACGATTGGCTGTTCGATGCCTGTTACCAGGCGGTGGGTGACTTGGCCGAAACTATTGCGCATATTTTGCCGGTTAGCCCATCCGTGGTCGCTGCGGATACAGCCCCGTTCGGGCTGGGCCTGTCGAAGCCCATTGGTGTTGGCGCTGCATCCGCAGGCCTGGCGCACTGGATGACCGAACGCCTGCTGCCCCTGCGCGGCCTGCCGCCGGCCACGCAGGTGCAGCAGGTGCTGCAGTGCTGGCAAGAGTTGGACGCGGCCGGCCGCTTTCTGCTGCTGAAGCTGATAGGCGGCAGCTTTCGGGTGGGCGTCAGCCGCCTGCTGGTGCAGCGTGCGCTGGCGCAGCTGACGGGGTTGCCGCCACCCCTGATGGCGCAGCGCCTGGTGGGCTGGACCGATGCCAAAAACATGCCGAGCGCCGAGCGCTGGCAGGCGCTGGTGGCGCCCGTTGGGCAGGGCAGTGCACCGCCCGGCCAGCCTTATCCGTTTTTTCTGGCGCATGCGCTGCAGCTTGAACCGGCGGGCCTGGGCCCCGTGCACGACTGGTTGATCGAATGGAAGTACGACGGCATCCGCGCGCAGGTGGTCAAGCGCAGCGGCCAGGTGTGGATCTGGTCACGTGGCGAAGAGCTGGTCACCGAGCGTTTCCCTGAAGTGGTGGCGCGCGCCGCGCAGCTGCCCGACGGCACCGTGCTCGACGGTGAACTGCTGGCCTGGCACGAAGGGCAGATGCAGCCAGCACCCTTCAAACTGCTGCAGCAGCGCATCAACCGCAAAGCCGTGGGCAAAAAACTGCTGGCCGACGCGCCGGTGATTTTTGTGCCCTACGACCTGCTGGAAGACGGCGGCCAGGACCTGCGCAGCCAGCCGCAAGCGCAGCGCCGGCAGGCGCTGCTGGCGCGGCTGCACGAAGGCCCGTTTCAGGTGTCGCCAGCCGTGGCAGTGGCGAATTGGGAAGAAGCCGCCGCCCTGCGCCTGCAGTCGCGCGCGCGGGGCGTTGAAGGCCTGATGCTGAAGCACCAGCAGTCCCGCTACGGCAGCGGCCGCACGAAGGCCGACGGCCTGTGGTGGAAGTGGAAAGTGGAACCGCTTTCGGTGGACGCGGTGCTCATCTATGCGCAGGCCGGCCACGGCCGCCGCGCCAGTGTCTACACCGATTACACGTTTGCCGTGTGGAGCCGCGCACCCGCCAGCGCCGCCGAAGCGCAGGCCGTGGTCGATGCGATCAGCCGCCGCGAACCCGCGCCCACCGCGGCCAGCGGTGCGTTGATGCTGTTGCCCTTCGCGAAAGCCTATGCAGGCCTGACCGACGAGGAATTCAAGGCCGTTGACACAGTGGTGCGCGCCACCACGCTGGAAAAATTCGGCCCCGTGCGCAGCGTGCGGCCGACGCTGGTGTTCGAGATCGGCTTTGAGGGCATAGGCGCCAGCCCGCGCCACAAAAGCGGCGTGGCGGTGCGCTTCCCGCGCATGTTGCGCCTGCGGCCCGACAAACCGCTGTTTGAGGCCGACACGCTGGCCACGTTGCAAGGGCTGATGGCGGTGAGTTGACGCAATCGGGCGGCGGGTCCGGGTTGAGCTGTCAAGCCAGTTGCCGTTCCAGATCGTGCAGCACCTCATAACAAGGCAGCACCTGCGCCACGGCGCCGTTGGGCCGGCGGCCTTCGCGGATGGCGGCAAAAAACTCGCGGTCCTGCAGTTCGATGCCGTTCATCGACACCGCCACGCCGCTGACATCGATCTTCTGGTCTTTGCCGTTGTACAGGTCGTCATAACGTGCCAGATACGTACCCGTGTCGCCGATGTAACGGAAGCAAGTGCCCAGCGGCCCGTCGTTGTTGAAGCTCAGCGACAGCGTGCAGATGGCGCCGCTGGCGGCCTGCAACTGAATGCTCATGTCCATCGCTATGCCCAGCGCCGGGTGGTTGGGGCCTTGCACCGCGTTGGCTTTCACAACAGGGCTGCCCGCCTGGTAGGCAAACAGGTCCACCGTGTGCGCCGCGTGGTGCCACAGCAGGTGGTCGGTCCAGCTGCGCGCCTGGCCGAGGGCATTCATGTTCGTGCGCCTGAAGAAGTAGGTCTGCACGTCCATTTGCTGGATGTTGAACTGGCCCGACGTGATGCGCTGGCGCACCCACTGGTGGCTTGCGTTGAAGCGCCGCGTGTGGCCGCACATGGCCACCAGGCCCGTGTTTTCCTGCATCTGCACCACTTGGAGCGCGTCGCGCAGGCTGTCGGCCAGCGGAATTTCCACCTGCACATGTTTGCCCGCTTTCATGCAGGCCACTGCCTGCTGTGCGTGCATCTGCGTGGGTGTGCAAAGGATCACGGCGTCCACCTGCGGCAGCGCCAGGCTGTCGGCCAGCTCGGTGGTGACGTGTGGGATGCCGTATTGGCGGGCCACTTCCTGCGTCTTGGCCAGGTCGCGGCTGACGAGCGACACACACTCCACGCCGTCAATCAGCTGGATGGCATCCAGGTGGGTGGTGCCGAAGGCGCCGGCGCCCGCCAGCGCCACTTTGATGGTTTTGGCCATGTTCAGTTGTTCTCCAGGATCAGGTGGCCAACGGCCGTGTTGGAAGCGGGCACGTGATAAAAACGGTGCCGCACTGTTGGTGCGTTATCACTCATGGCGCCGCGCGCAATCAACCACATCACCAGCTCTATGCCTTCGCTGCCGGCTTCGCGCACATAGTCGATGTGCGGCAGTTTCGACAGCGCTTCGGGCTCTTTGATCAGGCGGTCGAGAAAGCGGTTGTCCCATTCGGCGTTGATGAGGCCGGCGCGCGGGCCCTGCAGCTGGTGGCTCATGCCGCCGGTGCCCCAGATGTGCACGTTCAGGTCTTCGTCGAAGCTCTCAATGGCCTTGCGGATGGCACGGCCCAGCTGGTAACAACGCCGGCCGCTGGGCACCGGGTACTGCACCACGTTCACTGCAAATGGAATCACCGGGCAGGGCCAGGCGCCTTTGACCGGGTCTTGCGCGCCGCACATCAAGCTGAGCGGCACCGTCAGGCCATGGTCCACGTCCATCTTGTTCACGATGGTGAGGTCGAAGTCGTCTTGTATGACGCTTTGGGCGATGTGGCTGGCCAGCGCCGGGTGGCCCTGCACAACAGGAACCGGCCGCGGCCCCCAGCCTTCATCGGCCGGCTGGAACTGCGCCGCGCAACCGATGGCGAAGGTGGGAATCATTTCCAGGCTGAACGCGGTGGCGTGGTCGTTGAAGACCTGGAAGATGACGTCGGGCCGGTTGTCCTTCATCCACTGTTTGGAAAACTCATAACCCGCGAAGACCTTTTGCCAATAGGGTTCGGCCGTTTTGCCCTGGTCCAGCGCGGCGCCGATGGCCGGCACGTGGCTGGTGAACACACTGGCTGTTATGCGTGCCATTTCAGAATCCGGGCTTGGCTGCGCTGCCCTGCGGCTGGCGGTTCGCCTGCGCGCTGCCGCCTTCGCCCACCACACGGTTGCCCTCGGCCGAGCGGCCCCCTTTGATCATCATGTCGCGGTATTCCTCTTCGGTCATGCCGGTCATGCTGCCGGCCATCTGCTGAAAACTCTTGCCGTGCGTGGCACCCAGCTTGGCCAGGAAGTAGATGTTGCCGCCCTCGGCAATGGCGCGGTTCAGGTCGCGCGCCAGCACGGCCTGCTTTTGCGCTTCGGTCATCGGCCATTCATCCAGGTAGGCACGCTGGTCGGCCAAAAAGCGGGCGCGGTTTTCGGCCTTCATCAAGCTCATGCAGAACTGGTTCAGGGCATAGCCCTTGCGGCTTTCTTCGGCGTCGAAGATGGTGGTGCCGGGCACGTCTTTGTAAGGTTTGTCCAGGGCCATGGGGTGCTGCTCCAGGTCAGGGCGGGCGGGTTCTTTACAGGGTCTGCTGCGTCAGGACTGAGAGGCTGAGAGTCTTTCGTTCATGCCCGCTTTGCACGCCAAAACGCACCCACTCGTCGTTGCAAATGCTCGCCATAGCCGGGCTATGGCTGT
>JAYUPP010000157.1:0-4091 GCA_043760045.1 Betaproteobacteria bacterium | reverse complement strand
ACTGGTCGCGTCAGGCTGCGCTGGACGCCATCGAAGCGCTGCGCCACGCGTCGCAGAACCTGAACAATTTCATCCGCCACGAAAACGGCGACAGCTCCCACTTTTTCGAAGTGCGTGATGGCCAGTCACAGATGCTGGCGCGCAGTCCGGGCTGCGCTTCAAAGTCGGGCCTGACGGCCGGCATCACGTCGGTGCAACGCAATGCACCGTCCAGAACCTTCCGCGGGCTGGTGCGCAGGGCGCTGACGATGGGGTAGTCACTGCCTGTTGGAAGGGTGGGCCGTAGCAAGCCCGCCTGACGGCCCGTGATGCACCAGGCTGGCCGTACAACCAATCCCACAAACGAGGGGTCGCCAGAAAGACCCGCTTACTTCTTGTGCGGGCGCGGTGGCAGTTTCAAGGCCGCGCCGCAGCTGCGGGTAGTTGTCCTCAGCAGGCCCCGCAACGGCGCCGCGTCGCGGCCATCAAACGGCAGCAGCAGTCACCCTAGAAACGACAGTTGGACGCGCCCGAGTGGGCTGCGATGCGGGTTGTTGGCAAGGCGTGACGATGCTGCGGCCTCACGGCCGCGAGGAGGAGCAACGCGGCCAGCGACCCGTAGCGCGGCGCAATCGGTTGCCTAGCGCTGGCACCCAACAGGTCAACTTGTCGTGGTCAAAAAAATCAATGCTCATGCGGTGTTGCCTGCGGAGGAGAGCGGTCGGCTGCCGTTTCCAAGGTCACTGCAGATGCGCTCGGAACCAGTCGGGCAACGGCAGCGAGGCCTGGCGCTTGAAGTCGGTCCAGACTATCTTGGCGCCGCCCTCGGCCACCACAACCCCCGGTTCGTCACAGCGCTCGATGGTGTGATAAGTCTCGAAGCTGGTGCGGCCCGGGTTGGCGACAAACATCGCCACGCGCACATCGCCGGGATAGCTGAGCTGGCGCAAGAAGTTGCAGAAGGCGTTGATGATGACCGGCCCTTCTTCCATCTGCTGCACGCCAGGCCGGCGGCTGAACACCCAGTCCATGCGCACAATTTCCATGTAGCGAAAGTACAGCGTGTTGTTGACATGGGCCATGGCGTCCATGTCGCCCCAACGCACGGGTATCTGCATCTCGTGCACCAGCCGCTTTTCGGCGGGCAGCTCGAACCGCATTACGAAGTCTCCAGCAGCGGCATGCCCAGCTCTTGCGCCATGCGCAGAACCTGGGCCTTCAGGCTTTCAAGCTCACGCGCCAGCCGCGTTTGTTCGGCGCGCAGCGCGGCCAGCTCACCGGCGCTGACGTTGCCGGGGTCGCCGGGGTCGCGCTCGGCGGTGCCTGCACCTGCAGCGGGCAGAGCCGGTTCGCCGCACAGGCAGTGTGCCCAGCGCGCCTCACGCGCGCCCGGCGCACGGGGCAACTTGGCCACCATCGGCGGGAACTTTTCCGCCAGTTCGTCCAGCACAAGTTCCACGGCAGAGACGTCGGCATAACGGTGCAGCCGCTCGCACGACAACCGCAATTCGGCCGAAGTTTGTGGCCCGCGCAGCATCAGCACCGTCAGCAGCGCCACAGCCGGCGCCGGCACATTCAGCATGCGCGGCAGGTTGTGTTCGAACTTCAACACCCTTGAGGACGGGCCTTCGAACACCAGGCTCAGCGCTTTGAGCCCGTCCACCGCGTTCACGACGTCGGCTTCGGCGGCTTCGATCACCGGCAGCCGCGCCGTTTTCTGGTTGCAACCGGCCACCAGCGCGTTGACCGACAGCGGATAGGTGTCGGGCACCGTGATCTGTTTTTCCACCAGCACCGCCAGCACACGGGCTTCCAGGGGGCTTAAAAGCCGCATCTCAGTTCTTCTGCGTCACTGCCGCTGTCAGCTGCCAAAGCCGTCGTCGGCGGCAATCACGGCGCCGTTGACGAAGTGGCTTTCGTTGGCGCACAACATCATCAGCACCGCGTCCAGGTCTTGCACCTGGCCCACCCGTTTGCGCGGCAACATCTGCACCAGTTTTTTGCCGGCTTCGGTTTGCCAGTGCTGGTGGTTGATCTCGGTGTCGATATACCCCGGGCACATGGCATTGACGTTGATGCCGTAGCGGCCCCATTCCAGCGCCATGGCGCGGGTCATGTGCACCACCGCAGCCTTGCTCATGCAATAGACGCCGATCTGCGACAACACCCGCAGCCCGGCCATCGAAGCCACGTTGACGATGCGCCCGCCGGTGAAGGTGCCAGGCGCTTCGCCCTTGCTGCGCGCAATCATGCGTTTGGCCACTGCTTGCGCGACAAAAAACGCGCCCCGGGTGTTGGTGTCCATCACGAAGTCGAAGTCTTCGGGGGTCACCTCGGTCAGCTTTTGCGTGCTGCTGACGCCCGAGTTGTTGACCAGGATGTCGATGGCGCCCATTTCGGTTTCGGCATGCGCCACGGCGGCGCGGATGCTTTCGGGGCTGGTGACGTCCAGCGCCACCACGTGGGCGTCGCCGCCAAGAGACTCGATCTCGGCGCGCAGTGTCTTCAGCCGTTCCACACGGCGCGCTGCCAACACCACGCCGGCGCCGGCGGCGGCCAGGGTTTTCGCAAATTGCGCGCCCAGCCCGCTGGACGCGCCGGTGACAAAAGCCACGCGGCCCGAGAGATCGATTTGATATGCCATGGTGGGGGTCCGACTGCTGTTTGAAAAGCACGATAGCACGCAGGGTGCAGCGCCCATCGCCACAACAAGCCGCCTTTGTGCCCCCTTCGCCAGCAGGCTTTGAAGCCGCACTCGCGCACCCACATTCACGCGGCAACGCGGTGCCGCAGCCCTTCGTGCATCATCCGGCGACCCATGCTGCACCTTCACCATTTAAGCAAGCGCTACGGCGAAACAGCGGTCTTCGACAACGTCAGCCTGCACTTGCAGCGCGGCGAGTTTGTGGCGCTGCTGGGCGAGTCGGGCGTCGGCAAATCCACGCTGCTGAATTGCATTGCAGGTCTGGATGATGCCGACCACGGCCAGGTGGTGATCGATGGCCAGGTGCTGGCGCCGATGAATGCCGACGCGCGCGCCCGTTTGCGTCGCGAAAAGCTGGGTTTTGTATTCCAGGCCTTTCACGTCTTGCCGCATCTGACGGTGGCTGAAAACGTGAGCCTGCCGCTGCGGCTGCTGGGGCGGCCTGACGATGCACGTCTGCACCGCGTGTTGGCCGATGTGGGCCTGCAAGAGCTGCACACGCGCATGCCGGCGCAGCTGTCGGGTGGCCAGTTGCAAAGGGTGGCCATCGCACGCGCGGTGGTGCACGCACCGGGTTTGATATTGGCCGATGAACCCACCGGCAACCTCGACCCGCAAACCGCCCAGCGCGTGTTGGCGGTGCTGCGCAAGCAGGTGCGGGAAGCGGGTGCCGCCTGTTTGCTGGTGACGCACTCGGCCGCCGCCGCTGCCGCTGCCGACCGCGTGCTGCGGCTCACGCCCAGCGGCGTGGTGCAAGCGGCTGCGGATGCTGGCCTGCAGCCCCCGCTGACCTCGCCGTCAACAGTTCTTGCACCTTGAAAACGGCGGGGCTGGTGCAGGCTGTGGCTGGGCCGGCGCGGCCGGCAACGCGCCGCATACCATGGTTGTTATGGCGGCTGCTGATCGTGCGCGAATGGCGCCACCACCCCTGGCGCCACGGCATGGCGCTGCTGGCGGTGGCACTCGGCGTGACGCTGGCGTTTTCGGTGCACCTCATCAACAACTCGGCTCTGCACGAGTTTTCGCAAGCGGTGCGCACAGCCGGCGGCCAACCCGACATCAGCCTGCGCGGGCCGCGTTTTGACGACGCCTGGTTTGAACGCGTGGCCGCCGATGCGGCGGTTGACATCGCCAGCCCGGTGCTGGAGGTGGACACCTATGCCCGCGCCGCCAACGGCAGCCGCGTGGCGCTGCGTGTGATCGGCATCGACGCGCTGCGTGCAGCACCGATAACCATCGAATTGATGCCACAGCCGCATGCGGGCAGTGGCGCGTCGCGTGCGCTGGTTGTTCTGGACCCCGATGTGGTGTTCCTGAACACCGCAGCGCAGGCTGCCTTGCTGGGCTCAACTGGGCTTGCGGCGGTGACGCAGGTCGCACTGCAGTCCGGCGCCGGTTACCGGCTTTT
>JAYUPP010000156.1:0-4094 GCA_043760045.1 Betaproteobacteria bacterium | reverse complement strand
GACTGGGCGGTCATCGAAGCCGGTGTTCAGCAACGGGCCGAATTGCTGGAGCGTGTGTTGGCCGACCTTTACGGGCCGCAAACGCTGCTGCACCAGGGCCTGCTGCCACCGGCGCTGCTGTTGCGCCACCCGGGTTGGTTGCGGCCGATGGTGGGTGCGCAGCCGGCGGGCGGGCAGCGGCTGCTGGTGGTGGCCTTTGACCTGGCGCGCGGGCCTGACGGCCGATGGTGGCTGGTTTCGCAGCGCACGCAAGGCCCGTCGGGGTTGGGCTACGTTTTGCACAACCGCCTGGTGATTGCACGCCAGTTCCCGGACGCCTTCCGCGAGCTGCGGGCGCAGCGCATCGCCAGCAGCTACCGGCGTCTGCTCGACGCGCTGGAGCAACGTGCGGCCATGGTTGCAGGGGGCCACACACCGCGCGTGGTGTTGCTGACGCCTGGCCCCTACAGCGAGACCTACTTCGAGCATGCCTACCTGGCGCGCTACCTGGGCCTGCCGCTGGTGGAAGGTGGCGACCTGACGGTGCGCCAGGACCGCCTGTACCTGAAGACCGTGGAAGGGCTGGAGCCCGTGCACGGTGTGCTGCGCCGCCTGGACGACGACTGGTGCGACCCCTTGGAGCTGCGGCCCGACAGCGCCTTGGGCGTGCCCGGCTTGCTGCAAGCGGCACGTTGCGGGCATGTGGTGATGGCCAACGCGCTGGGCAGTGCCTTCCTGGAATCCCCGGCCATCCAGGGCTTCCTGCCCGCCATTTCGCAAAAGTTGATGGATGACAAGCTGCTGCTGCCGTCGATGCCCACCTGGTGGTGCGGCGAAGCTGCGGCCTGGCGAGACGTGCGCCAGCAGATGGACGACAAGCTGTTGCGCAGCACCTACCCGCGCGGTGGCCGCACGGCACCGCTGCTGGATGCCCGCGGCAAGGGCCTGAACACGGTGGATGAAGACCCCGACGCCTGGACCGTACAAGCCCGCCTGCGCTTGGCGCGCACACCGATCTGGAGCCAGGGCACCGTCACCCCGCGGCCCGCCATGGTGCGGGTCTACGCCATCGCCGAGGGCCAGGGCCGCTGGCATGTGTTGCCCGGTGGCATGACCCGGGTGTCGCAGCGCGAAGACAGCAGCCTGTCGATGCAGCGCGGTGGCTCCAGCCTGGACACCTGGGTCTTGACCGATGGCCCGGTGGACAACTTCTCGATGTTGCCGCAACGCCTGCAGGTCGACGACATCCTGCAGCGCCGCCGGCCAGTCAGCAGCCGCACCGGCGAAAACCTGTTCTGGCTGGGCCGCTACACCGAGCGCACCGAACAGCTGGTGCGCCTGGCCCGCTCGACGCTGATGCTGATCGACGCCGACACCGAGTCGCCCGCGGTGTTGCGTCAGGCCATCTCCAGCCTGGCGGTGCGCAGCGGCTTGGCCCCCATGGGCGTGCCCACCCTGGTGCAATCGGCGCGCAATTTTGAACGTGCCGTTCTGGCGGGACTGGGCGACACGCAGGCGGGCAGCAGCATCGCCTACAACCTGGCCGCGTTGGAGCGCTGCGCCCAAGGGCTGCGCGAGCGGCTGTCGTCCGAACAATGGGGCTTGATCCGCGTCATGGGCGAGTCTTTCCAGTCGGCCCTTCAGGTGCCTGCCGGTGAACTGCCGACCCTGTCTCAGGTCTTGCCGGCACTGGACCGCCTGGCCCTGCACCTGGCCGCGGCCACTGGGGCCCAAACCGACCGCATGACACGCGACCATGGCTGGCGCCTGCTGACCGTGGGCCGCCTGCTGGAGCGCTTGCAAGGCTTGGCCCAACGGCTGCAGGCCTTTGTGGCCAGCGGCGCCGTTCAACATGTGGCGGGCGTTGAAATGCTGCTGGAACTGTTCGACAGCCTGATCACCTTCCGGGCGCGCTACCAGCGCCACGAAGACCTGCTGGCGCTGACCGACATGCTGGTGCTGGACGCCACCAACCCGCGCGCTTTTGCCGGCGTGCTGCGGCGGCTGCGCACCGAAGTCAGCAAGCTGCCAGGCGCCCCGGAGACGCTGGCGCCTTTGGCTGCCTTGCTGCCTGCCGAAGGCACCGGCCTGTCGCTGGAGTCGCTGCGCAGTGCCGACGACGCCGGTGTTTCGCGCCTGCTGCAGAACTTGTCGGGCGAGCTCGACGCCTTGGCCACCGCACTTGGCGAACGCATTGGCGAGCGCTATTTCACCTTGGCCCAGGGCCTGGACCAGCGGGTATGAGCACGCAACTGCAGGTGGTTCACGACACCCGCTACGACTACGCCGCCCCGGTGTCGCTGGCCCACCACCTGGCGCACCTGCAGCCCCTGCAGGACGCTGCGCAACAGCTGCTGGACTTCAAGCTGAGCCTGTTTCCTGCCCCCGCTCAATGCCGCGACAGCGTCGACAGCATGGGCAACGCGCAATGCCACTTCAGCCTGACCCAAGGCCACCGGTCGCTGCAGGTCCAGGCCCGCAGCTGGGTGCGACTGCAAGCCCGCTTCACCCAGCTGCAACCCGAGGCCGCCCCGGCCTGGGAGACGGTGGCCGCGCGGCTGCGCTACGCCGCGCAGCCGCACTTTGAGTCGGCGATCGAATTTGCCATGCCGTCCCCCTATGTGCCGCGCTTGCCAGCCCTGCGCGAATACGGTGCGCCCAGCCTGTTGCCGGGGCGCCCGGTGGCGCTGGCGGCACTCGACCTGATGCAGCGCGTCCACCGCGACTTTCAGTACCAGAGCCAGAGCACCCACATCGAAACCCCGCTGGCCCAGGTGCTGCAGCAGCGCCGTGGCGTCTGCCAGGACTTTGCCCACGTGATGGCCGGGGCCTTGCGCATGTGGGGTTTGCCCGCGCGCTATGTCAGTGGCTACCTGCTGACCCATGCGCCGCTGGGCGAACAGGACGCCGGCCGCGCCATGCAAGGGGCGGACGCGTCGCACGCCTGGGTGCAGGTCTGGTGCCCCGGCACACCGGGTGTGCCCGCAGACGGCTGGCTCGACCTGGACCCGACCAACAACCTGGTGCCCGGCAGCGGCCACGTGCGCGTGGCCACCGGGCGTGACTTTGGCGATGTCACACCGTTGCGCGGCGTCATCCGCGGGGGTGGGCGTCACACGCTGACCGTGGGCGTCAGCACCCGCCAGCTGCCGGATGCCAGCTCGGGCTCGCAGCAGGACCACGAGTTGCTACAGTGAATCGAACGGAGACAGACCCATCATGAAGACGGCCTTCGATGAAATGCACCCTGCTGGGCCAGAGGGTCAGGCTGTGCGCGAGCACTACCGCGTCTACGACCAATGGCTGAAGCGCCAGCCCGGTGAGGCCATGCAACTGCGCCGCCACGAGGCGGAGATGATCTTTCGCCGGGTCGGCATCACCTTTGCCGTTTACGGTGCCAAGGACGAAGACGGCGCCGGCACCGAACGCCTGATTCCGTTTGACCTGATCCCGCGCGTGATCCCCTCGCACGAGTGGGCCAGCATGCACGCCGGCCTGCGCCAGCGGGTGACGGCGCTGAACCGCTTCATCGAAGACGTCTACCACGGGCAAGAGATCCTGAAAGCCGGCATCGTGCCCAGCGACCAGGTGCTCCACAACGCCCAGTTCCGCAAGGAGATGATGGGTGTCAAGGTGCCCGGCGGCGTGTACTCGCACATCTCGGGCATCGACATCGTGCGCGCCGGCGCGGCCGACGGCGCCGGCGAGTACTACGTGCTCGAGGACAACCTGCGCGTGCCCAGCGGCGTGAGCTACATGCTGGAAAACCGCAAGATGATGATGCGGCTGTTCCCCGACCTGTTCAGCATCCACCGCGTAGCGCCGGTGGCCCACTACCCGGACCTGTTGCTCGAGACCTTGCGTGCGGTGGCACCAGCCGGGGTCAACGAGCCCACCGTGGTGGTGCTGACGCCGGGCATGTACAACAGCGCCTACTTCGAGCACGCCTTTTTGGCCCAGCAGATGGGCGTGGAGTTGGTCGAAGGGCAGGACCTGTTTGTGCGCGACGGTTTTGTCTACCAACGCACCACGCAAGGCCCGAAGCGGGTGGACGTGATCTACCGCCGCGTCGACGACGACTTCCTCGACCCTTCGGTGTTTCGCAAGGACAGCAC
>JAYUPP010000155.1:0-4149 GCA_043760045.1 Betaproteobacteria bacterium | reverse complement strand
AACGCAGCGAAACGTGCATGGTTTCGGTGCGGCCTGCAAGTGACGCAGGCATGTATTCCTTGACCGCCACCTCCCTTTCCAGCGCGTGGTCGAAGGCCAGGTAGACGATGCCAAAACCGCCCACGCCCAGCAGGCTGAGCAACTCGAATTCACCCAACCGGGTGCCCAGGGGCAGCGCGTTGGCGTCCAGCACGCGGGGGCTTGGGGGGGCAGCAGATACCATCAAAAGAGCTTAGCAGGCTTGACGTGGAATGAACCATCGCCCAAATGGGGTGCGGATGTGATCCATCCCACAAGCTTTGGCGCGGGCTGAGCTTCGCCAGCGGCAGCGCTGCGCAAGTGCAGTGTGCAAGTGCAGTGTGCAAGTGCGGTGTGCAAGTGCAGTGCAGACCGCCGATATGCTCGGCGCCATGCACAGCTGGACCCGCATTTTCCAAGACGCCGACCTGCTGGTCGTCAACAAACCCAGCGGCTTGCTTTCAGTGCCTGGCCGCGGGCCCGAAGGCGCCATCAACCTGACAGCGCAGGTGCAGGAAGAGCATGCCGGCGCCTTGGTGGTGCACCGGCTGGACATGTCCACTTCGGGCCTGATGCTGTTTGCCTTGAACGCCGACGCGCAGCGTGCACTGCAGCGCGCCTTCGAACGCAGGCAGGTGGCCAAGCGGTATGAAACGGTGGTGCAGGGCTGGCCCGCTGATGACGAAGGCAGCTGCAATGCGCCGCTGCGCCTGGACTGGCCGGCGCGCCCGCGCCAGGTGGTGGACTGGGAAGGCGGCAAACCGTCTTACACCCGCTGGCGCGTGCTGCAGCGCCTGGGTGACGGCGCGGCGGCGCAAACACGCATGGCGCTGGAACCGGTGACGGGCCGCTCGCACCAGCTGCGTGTGCACATGCAGACCCTCGGCCACCCCATCATTGGCGACGAGCTGTACGGCACCGCGCCCGGCCCGGGTGAACGGCTGCTGCTGCACGCCTGCTGGTTGCAACTGCTGCACCCGGTGACGGGCGAGACCCTGCAGTTTGAAAGCCCGGTGCCGTTTTAAGGCCCTGCGGTTGCCGCAGTACCTGCCACTGTACCTGCCGCTGCGCGCAGCGCCCGGCGTTTCAGTCTTGCGCCAGCAGCGCAGCGTAGCGCGCCAGGTCCACATTGCCCCCGCTGACGATGACGCCGACGCGCTGGCCGCGCGCCTGCACCGCACCTTCCAGCAGCGCCGCAGCGCCCAGGCAGCCGGTGGGTTCCACCACCATCTTCATGCGCTCGGCAAAAAACCGCATCGTGCTGACGAGCTGCCGGTCTGACACGGTAACGACGCTCCGCACGAGTTGCTGAATAACGGGAAATGTCAGCTGACCCGAGTGCTGCGTCTGCGCACCATCGGCAATCGTCTGCGGCGTTGCGATGTGCACGATGCGGCCCAGCGCCAGGCTTTGCTGCGTGTCGTTGCCTGCTTCCGGTTCCACACCAATGACCTGCACACCCGGGCTCAGCGCGTGGGCCGCTACCGCGCAGCCTGAGATCAAACCACCGCCGCCCACACACACCAGCAACAGGTCCAGCGGGCCCACGTCTGCTATCAGCTCGGCAGCGGCGGTGCCCTGCCCGGCCATCACATGGGCGTGGTCATAAGGCGGGATCATCGTCATGCCCCGCTCTTGCGCCAGGCGCTGGCAAATGGCTTCGCGGTCTTCGGTGTAGCGGTCAAACAGCACCACTTCGCTGCCGGCCTGGCCGGCCTGATAACCCCGGGTGGCAGCCAGCTTGGCCGCCGGTGCGTCTTGCGGCATCACGATCAGCGAAGGCATGCCCAGCAGCTGCGCCGACAAGGCGATGGCCTGCGCGTGGTTGCCCGAGGAAAACGCGATCACGCCGGCTCGCCGCTGCGCGGCCGAGAACTGCGCCAAGGCGTTGTAGGCGCCGCGAAACTTGAACGCCCCCATGCGCTGGAAGTTTTCGCACTTGAAAAAAACCTGCGCGCCGGTGTGTTGGTTGGCGGTGGCTGAACGCAGCACCGGCGTGCGGTGCGCCACACCGTGCAGGCGCGCGGCGGCGGCCGTGATGTCGCTGGCGTTGATGGCCAGCAGTGTGGCCGCAGCGCCCAAGGGTGATGCGGGGGCGGATGCGGGTGAGGCGGAGGTGGTGCTCATCGTGTCTCTCGTTGGGGGCGGCGTAAAAGCTCACACGCTCGCTGCCGGGCCTTGAAACCGGTGTTGCCTGAAGGTCAGCACCAGCGTGTCGCGCCAGGCTTCGGCGCCTGGCTGCTGGTTCTGGATCGGTGTGCTTTCATGGATCACACGTTCGTCGTCCAGCAGCAGCGCGCTCCAGGGTTCGTGCAGCGTGAAACGCACACCTTGCGGGCCGCAGGCATCAAACACGCGGGTCTCGCCGCCCTTCACGTTGTGCCGCTGCACCATAACCACCACCACCAGGTCCACGCCGTCGCGGTGTGCGCCTTCGGGTGTGGGCCGGCCGATGCCGCCGGCGGTGGTGATGCGGAACGGGTGCGCCTCCACATACCAGGGGCTGTGCGCCGCCACGCCCCGCAGCGCCGTGCCCACTGCCGCCAACGCGGCCAGCAGGCGCAGCCAGTTGGCGTCTTGCACCCAGGCTGCGGGCATGGGTTCAAACCAGCGTTCAAAACCGCCATGCAGCGCGTTGTAGTCCACCGGCTGCCAATGGGCGCGGTGTTCGGCAGCCACCACCGCGTCGCCCTGCACCACAAAACAGCTGTGCCGGCGCATGCGGTAGCGGCCACCATCGCGCAGGTGCAGGTCGGGCGGCAACCCGTTCCACCACGCTTGCCAGGCGCTCATCTGCGCCGGTGCGAGCCGACACTTTTCAGCCAGCGCTGCAGCGTCTAGCACCGCCCAGCCTGCCTGCTGAAGTTGGCTGGCCAGCCGTGCCGGCGTTGTCAACGGGGGTGATGGGCTCATTGCACTACCGTCAAAAATGAGTGGCAGATACAAAAGCGTTGAACCGGGCGCGAGCAGCGTTCGCGCCTGCCCCCGACATCTTCAAGCCTGCCCGGCACCGAAGCGCTGTTCCAGATAAGCCAGCAGCGTGCGCAGCGTCTGCGCTTCGCCGCCGGCCGGGCGGCCGGGCCGGTGGCCCTGATTCCAGGCGAACAGATCGATGTGCAGCCAGTCCTGCCCTGCGGGCACAAAGTCGTCGAGAAACAGCGCTGCGGTGACGGCACCGGCCATGGCATTGGCGCCGGTGTTGACGATGTCGGCGATGTCGCTTTCGATGCTGGCGTGGTAGGGCGCCCACAGCGGCAGGTGCCACAGCGGGTCGTGCAGGGCCATGCCTGCATCCACCAGCGAACGCGCCACCGCCGTGTCGCGGCAGAAAAGGGCCGGCAGCTGCGGGCCGAGTGCCACGCGCGCCGCGCCGGTCAGCGTGGCCAGGTCGATCATCAAAGCCGGCTTGCCTTCAGCACCATAAGCCAGTGCATCGCACAAGATGACGCGGCCTTCGGCGTCGGTGTTGCCAATCTCGATGTGCAGGCCCTTGCGTGTTTTGAACACATCGCCGGGCCTGAATGCATGGCCCGAAATGGCGTTTTCCACGGCGGGGATCAACAGCTGCAGCCGCACCGGCAACTGCAGCGCCATGACCATCTGCGCCAGGCCCAGCGCGTTGGCGGCGCCGCCCATGTCTTTTTTCATCAGCCGCATGCCGTCGGCGCTTTTGATGTCCAGGCCGCCGCTGTCGAAACACACACCCTTGCCCACCAGCGTCACCAGCGGATGGCCGGGCCGGCCCCAGTTCAGCTCGATCAAACGCGGGGCACACGACGCATCGGCCGCGCGGCCCACTGCGTGCACGGCGGGAAAGTTGGCTTTCAGCAGCTTGTCGCCCACGGTCTGTTTGAAGCGGGCACCGTGCTGCCGGGCCACCAGCTGCACCGCTTGCGCCAGTTGCGCCGGGCCCATGTGTTCGGCCGGTGTGTTGATGAGATCGCGGGTGGAAGCGATGGCCGCAGCCATCAAGAGGCCGCGCCGCGCGGCTGCCGTGGGCGGCAGCGTCAAACAGGCGCTGGTCCGGCGCGGTGGCTTGTACAAATCAAAACAATAACTGCCCAGTTCCCAGGACAAGGCGGCTGCCGTGGCGTCCATCACCACGCCGCCTGCTTCGTCACCGGCCAGGTG
>JAYUPP010000154.1:0-4164 GCA_043760045.1 Betaproteobacteria bacterium | reverse complement strand
CCGCGCCCGCAGCCGCGCCCAGCCCTGCCGTGCTGGCGCGCGCCACTGTGGCTGCGGCCGCTGCAACCCGAGCGGCGTCGTCCGCGGCATCGTCAGTGGCATCACCGTCCACCGCGGCAGCTGCCGCACCGGCATTTGGCCTGCGCCGCCCGCTGGTCGGCAGCAAAGGCCAGGTGGCGGGTTTTGAGCTGCTGTTGCCAGCGGCGCTGGAACTGCGCCTGGCGCAGCGCGCCGATGCCGCCGCAGCGCAGGCCCGCGCGGCCAACCAGGCCCTGTTGTTGGCCGCCGCCGCGCCGCTGTGCCGGGCCGGGCGTCTGGTGCTGGTGACCCTGAACGCCGGTGCGCTGGCGCGGCCTGGCGTGGCGCAGCAGGCCGCCAGCGGGGCGCTGATCTGCGTGCCCGACCTGGCCCTGTTGCCTGCCGAAGTGGTCGCCGGCCTGCGTGCGCGGGGTGTGCGCCTGGGTGTGCCCGACGGCCCACCCGCCGGCGCGCCGCTGGCCGACTTTGTGTTGCTGCAGGCGGTGGCCGGTGGCCTGGACACGCTGCTGCTGTCGGCGCAGCGCTGGCGCGAACAACGTGGGCCGCTGCCGCTGCTGGCCACCGGGCTGCAGCACCTGGACGACGTGGAACGGGTGCTGCGTGCCGGCTTCACGCTGGCCGGTGGTGTGCTGGACCGCGGCTTCAGCGCACCGGCTGCGCGCCCGCTCAGTGCCGCGGCGCACCGCATCTGCGAGCTGATGAATCACCTGACGCTGGACCACGACACGCACATCGTGTCCGACGCCGTGCGTGGCGACGTGGCACTGTCCTACCGTTTGCTGCGTTATGCCAACAGCCCCGCGCTGGGCCTGCGCAAGACGGTGGACTCGGTGGACGCCGCCGTCATGTTGCTCGGTCGCAAGGAACTGCAGCGCTGGCTGAATGTGCTGCTGCTGTCGGTGGCCGATTCACGCCAGGCTTCGCGCGCGGTGCAGGAAATGGCGCTGGCACGCGGCCGGTTGCTCGAAGGCCTGGCTGAGCTGCGCGGCCACCCGGCACCGCAAACGCTGTTCACGATGGGCCTGTTGTCGCTGCTGGAGGTGTTGCTGCAAGTGCCGCTGGCCGACGCGCTGGCACCGCTGCGGCTGCCCGAACCGGTGCTGCAGGCGCTGCTGCAGCACCAGGGCCCGCTGGCTGACTATCTGGCGCTGGCCGAGGCGCTGGATGCCGGCGACAGCGTGCAGATCGATGCCCGCGCGACGGCTTTTGGGGGTTTGGAGGCCGTGCAAGAGCTGGCCGATGCGGCCTGGGTGTGGGCGACCGAAGCGGCGGTCAGCGCGGCGCCCGACCGCAGCGCCGGGGCGCCCGCAGTTTTGGGGTCGCCGGCAGCGCCGGCAGGGCCGGCGGCGTTAACGGTGCCAGCGGCGCCCGCGGCAAGCACCACGCGCTGAACTGACGGGCCGCAGCGGCCAGCAGCAACGCCACCGCCACCAGCGCCCAAGAAGCCGGCTCGGCCACGTTGTAGGTGGTGCAGCGGGTCCAGGCGTTGGGCGCCACCTTGCCCTCAAGCTGGGGGCACGTCGCGGCCAGAAAACGCAGCACGCGGTAAGGGTCGGGGGCTGCGTCCCCCTCGGCGGGCGCTGTGGCACCCCGGTAAGGGCTGGCCAGCCACCAGCTGGCGCTGCGTGCCTGTGGCAGGTCGCCCAAGGCGCCACCCAGCCAGGCGGTCTGCAGCGCTGCGGGCGCTGCAACGGATGATGGTGTCGCGGCGGCAGGGCTTGCGGCGTTTGCCGCCGCTTTCTTGGTGGTTGCCGCTGTGGGTGCTGTTTCAGGCGCCACAGCAGCGGCCCCGGTGCTGGCCGCGGCGGCTGCAGGGGCTGCGACAGGCCCGAACCAGCGGTAGTTCGGACCCGGCCGGTTGGCGTCCAGGTAAGCCAGCATCACGGCGGCCAGCTGCGCGCGTGCAGCGTTCGCAGCCGGCAGTGTTTCGGGCTTCACCAGGCTCAGCCCCAGGTTGCCCGGGCCGGCGGCTGCGGCCAGCGCTTGCACATGTTCCACACCCGTCTGGCCCCAGGCGGGGCTGGCTTTGCAGCCGCCCGCAGCGGCGGCCTGGGCGCCCACCAGGCACTGCGTCTGCAGCCATGTGCCTTGTGCAGCCGCCGGCAAGGGCGTGAGGCCGGCGGCAGCCGCTGCAAGGCCCAGCAGCAGCCGCATCAGAGAACACGATGTGCTGCTCATCGCAGGCTTTCCAGCAGCCGCTCGGCATCGGCCGCGTGCACAAAAGGCTTGCCCAATGCCAAGGCGCCACGGGCTTCAACAAGTGCTTCGGGTTTGCGGCCCAGCTGCGCCAGTGCTGCGGCCATGAAATAGCGCGTGTCGCCGTTGTCGGGCTCGCGCTGGCGGGCGTCACGCAGCCAGTTCATGCCGCGCTCGGTTTTGCCGGCTTGCAGGTTGGCCCAGCCGGCGGTGGCCATGATGTGCGCCGCTTCGGGCTTGGCTTCCAGCGCCTGTTCGGCGGTGGCCACGGCGGCGGGGTCTTTCAGCAGCAACTGCACATGCGCCAGGTTGTTCAAGGTTTCAGCGTCACCGGGTGTGGCCTGCGCGATGCGCTGGTAGGACGTGCGCGCGGCGGCAAACTGGCCCAGCCGCGCCTGCCCGTCGGCCAGCACACGCCGCACCGCGTGGTCGGCGGGGTGTTGTTCCAGCCACTGGCTGGCTGCGGCGTTGGCCGCTGGCGGGTCGGTTTGTGTCAGCGTGCGGTGAATGCGCAGCACTTGCGCCGAAGTCGGCTCAAGCTGCTGCGCGCGGCGGTAAGCGGCCAGCGCCAGCGCAGGCTGGCCGCGCGCCAGCGCCACGTCGCCCTGCAGCGTGTGCGCGAGCGCCAGGCGCGGGTGCGCGGCCACCAGCTGCTGCACGCGGCTGAGGGCCCGTTCGGTTTCGCGCTGGCGCAATTCCACGTCCACCATCAGCGCCTGCGCAGCCAGCAGGCCGGGGTTGTCGGCCAGCGCTTTTTCCAGCGCGTACTGGGCGCCGGCGCTGGTGTTCAGCGCGGCCACCTGCACCACCGCCGTGGGTGCGGCGGACGAGGCTGCGAAGGTGCCGCCGGCAGCGGCGCCGGGCACCGCCACTGCAGTCGGCACCGCCACTGCAGCCGGCGGCGGCGCGGCCAGCAGCTGCAGCAGGGCCACCTGCACCAGCGCGCCGGCTTCGTAGCCGGCCAGCCCGGTGGCACGGGTGAGCAGGGTTTTCGCCGTGGCGGGTTCGTTGCTGGCCATTGCCAGCCGCGCCTGCGCCAGCAGCACCAGCAGGTCGTCGGGCTGGCGCAGCGCCAAGGCGCGCAGCGCCGCTGCTGCCGCTGGCAGTTTGCCCTGGCCGAGGTGCAGGTCAAAGAGCGCCAGCGTGGCCTGGTGGTCGCCGCCTGCGGCGGCGGCCTGGGCCTTTTCAAGCCAGCGCTGTGCGGCGCCGAATTGCTGGCGCTGCAGGGCAAGCCGGCCCATTTCGAACAGCGCATCGGCATGTTGCGGCTGGAGTTGCAACACCGCCTGCAGCAGGGTTTGCGCGGCGTCCAGCGCACCGGCCTGGGACTGCAGCCGCGCCAGCGCCACGCGGGGCGCTGCGAAGGTTTCATCCAGCCGCGTGGCGGCTTCAAAAGCGGTGCGCGCCGCAGCAGTCTGGCCATTGCGCAACAGGGCCACGCCCAGCAGGTGCTGCCAGCCGGGTTGGTCGGGTGCACGCAGCGCCAGGGCCTGCGCACTTTGCACCGCCTGCGCCGGCTGGCCGCTGTAGAGCTGCAAGGCGCACAGCGCGGCTTGCAGCGCGGTTTGGCCGGGAGCATTTTTCAGCGCCCGCGCCAGCTCGGTTTGCGCCGCCAGCAAGCCGCCCGTGCTGGCATGGCTGGCCGCCAGCAGCCCGCGCAAAGTGGCGCTGTCCTGGCGCGCCAGTGTGTCTTGCAGCAGGTTGATGGCGCGGGTGTGGCGGCCCAGGGCTAGCTGCGCGCCCACCAGCATCAGCACGGCGTGCTGGTCGGCATTCAGCACGGCGTGCTGGTCGGCATTCAGCACGGCGTGTGGGTCGGCATTCAGCACGGCGTGCTGGTCGGCAGCCGAGCCCGGCGGGCGCGGCTTCAGGTGCGCTTCCAGCACCGTGATGGCACGTTCCAGGTTGTTGTCGGCCAGGTGCGACTGG
>JAYUPP010000153.1:0-4169 GCA_043760045.1 Betaproteobacteria bacterium | reverse complement strand
TGGCGATCTCGTTTTCTTCGATGTATTTGTTGATGACTCGGGTCATCGCCGCGCGCAGGCCGGTCAGGTGCGTGCCACCGTCGCGCTGCGGAATGTTGTTGGTGAAACACAGCACGTTTTCGTTGTAGCCGTCGTTCCACTGCATCGCCACTTCAACACCGATGTTGGTTTGCTGGTCGCTCAGCTTGTCGCCCATGGCGTGGAAGATGTTTTGGTGCAGCACTTTCTTGCCGGTGTTGATGAAACCGACAAAACCTTTGACACCGCCGGCAAAAGCGAAGTTGTCTTCCTTGTTGTTGCGTTCATCGACAAGACGAATCTTGACGCCGTTGTTCAGGAAGCTCAGTTCGCGCAGGCGTTTGGCCAGCACGTCGTAGTGAAAGTCGATGTTGCTGAAGATGGTGTCGTCGGGCAGGAAATGCACCTCGGTGCCACGCTTTTCGGTGTCACCGGTGATCTTCATCGGGCTCGTTTCCACGGGCCCCGAACCCGCGTCTCGCAGCTCGATCACGCGGTCTTGTGTGAAGCCGCGTTTGAAGTCGATGCTGTGCACCTTGCCTTCACGCCGCACCACCAGCCGCAACCACACACTGAGCGCGTTCACGCAACTGACACCCACGCCGTGCAGGCCCCCCGACACCTTGTAGCTGTTCTGGTTGAACTTGCCGCCGGCGTGCAGCTCTGTCAGTGCAATTTCAGCGGCAGAGCGTTTGGGCTCGTGTTTGTCGTCCATCTTCACGCCGGTGGGAATGCCACGGCCGTTGTCGGTGACGCTGATGCTGTTGTCGCTGTGGATGGTGACGACGATGTCGTCGCAGTGGCCGGCCAGTGCTTCGTCGATGCTGTTGTCCACCACCTCGAACACCAGGTGGTGCAGGCCGGTGCCGTCGCTGGTGTCGCCGATGTACATGCCGGGGCGTTTGCGCACCGCCTCCAGGCCTTCCAGAATCTGGATGCTGCCTTCGCCGTAAGCGGTGCTGGCTTCGCTGCCGGTGCTGATGACCAGCCCTTCGGCGGTCGGCACCTCGCGCTGGGTGACGCCGTCGGTGCTGGTGTTTTTGTCGCTCATGGAGTCTCAGTCGCAAAGGGCCGCGAGGCGCTGTCTGTAGAAAAGGGCCGCTCGGTCCGTCGATGCAAAAGGGCCGCAGGCCCTGTCAAACACCTGACCAGAACCCCCGCCCGGCGGGGGCAGGGGGTGCCCCACATTCGGGCATGCAATGCCGATGCGGAAATGAATGCCACAGGCATTCAGATCCGCATCGGCATCACCACGTACTTGAAGCCGGGTTGTTCAGGAATGCTGAAGAGTGCACTGGCGGCACCGTCTTGCAGTTCCAGCTTCACCATTTCATGGTTGCTGTTGGCCAGCACGTCGATGAGGTAGGTGACGTTGAAACCGATTTCGATCGGGTCGCCGTTGTAGTCAATTTCCAGTTCTTCCTTGGCTTCTTCCTGCTCGGCGTTGCTCGACGCAATGCGCAACACACCGGGGTCGATGTTGACGCGCACCCCTTTGAATTTTTCGCTCGTCAGGATGGCCGCGCGCTGCAGGCTTGCAAGCAGCGGTGCCCGGCCCAGCGTGATGGCGTTTTTGTGGTTCTTCGGGATCACGCGGTTGTAGTCGGGGAACTTGCCTTCCACCAGCTTGGTCACGAACTCCATGCCCGAGAACATGAACTTGGCCTGGTTGTTGGCAAAGCGCATTTCAATGGGCGTGTCTTCGTCTTTCAAGAGCCGCTGCAGTTCCAGCACCGTCTTGCGCGGCAAGATGACTTCCTGCTTGTTTGAAATTTCTTTGGGCATCTCAGCATCCAGCGTGCTTTGCGCCAGCGCCAGGCGGTGGCCATCGGTTGCCACCAGCGTCAGCAGCTTGCCTTCAGCGATGAACAGGATGCCATTCAGGTAGTAGCGGATGTCGTGCACCGCCATCGCAAAGTGCACCTGGTTGATAAGAGTGCGCAGCGTTTTTTGCGGCACGCTGAAGGCGGGGCCGAAGTCAACACTTTCGTTCACAAGGGGGAAGTCATCCGCCGGCAGGGTCTGCAGCGTGAAACGGCTTTTGCCGCCCTGCAGCGTCAGCTTGTTCTGGTTGGCGGTGAGCGTCACCGTTTGGTCGGCTGGCAGGCTGCGCAGGATGTCGATCAGCTTGCGGGCACCCACGGTGGTGCTGTGGTTGTCGCTGTCGCCCCCCAGGCTGGCATGGGTGCGCACCTGGATTTCAAGATCGCTGGTGGTGAATTCCAGCGCGTCGCCGGTTTTGCGCAGCAAGACATTGGCCAGGATGGGCAGCGTGTGGCGCCGCTCCACGATGCCGGCCACCGATTGCAAGGCTTCCAGCACCTGGGCTTGGGCTGCTTTCAGAACAATCATGTATTTACTCTTTTTAAGAGGTGGTAGTAGCAGTAGAGCCTGCTTCGGGCTGGGGACAAGCCTATTTTCGCCTTTTCTGACAAGGGCTTAGGCCAAGGGCAACCCTGTGGGTCCAACCCTGTTGCTGCTGCACCCCAAACGGGGATAACAGCGGCCGGGTGCCGCAGTCTGTGGAAAAGAGGGTGCTTCTGCCAGTCTTATCTCCAGGCTTTTCAACAGGCCCTGGGTGTTGTTTTGGGACCGGCTGGTCTGCACCCAGTCAGCCTTTGAGTGTTTGTTCCAGCACATGCAGCTGCTGGTTGAGTTCAGGGTTGGTGGTGCGCTCGGCGGTGATCTTGCGCACCGCATGCAGCACGGTCGTATGGTCGCGGCCGCCAAAGAGTTCACCAATTTCCGGCAGGCTTTTTTTGGTCATGTCCTTGGCCAGGTACATCGCAATCTGGCGCGGCCGGGCGATGCTGGCCGGGCGCTTCTTGCTGTACATGTCGGCGACCTTGATCTTGTAGAAGTCGGCCACCGTCTTCTGGATGTTTTCCACCCCAATCTGCCGGTTCTGAATGCTCAGCAGGTCTTTCAGTGCCTCGCGCGCCAGGGTGATGTTGATGTCCTTGTGGCTGAAGCGGCTGTAGGCCAGCACCTTGCGCAAAGCACCTTCGAGTTCACGCACGTTGGCGCGCACATTCTTGGCAATGAAAAAGGCCACGTCTTCGGGCATCTCGGTGGCTTCGGCATGGGCTTTGCGCATCAGGATGGCAACCCGCATTTCTAGCTCGGGCGGCTCGATCGCCACCGTCAGGCCGGCGTCGAAGCGGCTCGTCAGGCGTTCATCAATGTCCACCAAACCCTTGGGGTAGGTGTCGCTGGTCATGATGATGTGGGCACGTTTGGTGAGCAACGCCTCGAAGGTGTTGAAGAACTCTTCCTGCGTGCGCTCTTTGCCGGCGAAGAACTGCACGTCGTCGATGAGCAGCAGGTCCAGGCTGTGGTACTTGGCCTTCAATTCATCGAAGGTTTTACGCTGGTAGTTTTTAACCACGTCGGATATGAACTGCTCGGCGTGCAGGTACAGCACACGCGCTTGCGGGTTGTCCTGCAGCAGTGCGTTGCCCACCGCATGCACCAGGTGTGTTTTGCCCAACCCCACGCCGCCATAAATGAACAGCGGGTTGTACATCGCACCCGGCGCGCCGGCCACATGCAGTGCGGCGGTGCGGGCCATCTGATTCGCGCGGCCAGCGACCAGGGTGTCGAAGGTCAGCGCCGTGTTCAGGCGGTGCGGGTTGGCTGCTGGTGTATTGGCGCGCAATATGGGCATGGCTTGGGCGCTGTCGAGGCCGTTTGAGCCGCCAGTGCCGCCAGGGCCAGTGGCCGACCCGTTCATGCTGCGCAAGCCCAAAGCGTCCAGCGTCACTGAAACCGCTGCGCTGCCTGGGTCGCGGCGCAAAGGCATGGCCGCAGATTCGGTTTTGCTGGGGGCGACGGAAAGCTCCAGCCGCACGGGCGCGCCCGCCAGGTCGGTCAGCAGGGCCTCTATGCGGCGCTCGTACTGCGCGCGGATCCAGTCCAATTTGAAGCGGTTGGGCACCTTCACAACCACCGTGGTCGTGGCGTCGACACTGCTCTCGGCTGGCGCCAGGCTGGCCAACAGCGGACGGATCCAGGTATTGAACTGTTGTTCGGGCAATTCGGCAGCCAGGCGTTCACACCCCCGCTGCCACAAGTCAAGGCTCATTGTGGACATCTTCTCTTTGGAGCCGCCAAATCTTGCGTCCCTCGCAATCGGCGGACCGCAGTTATCC
>JAYUPP010000152.1:0-4177 GCA_043760045.1 Betaproteobacteria bacterium | reverse complement strand
GAACATGGCCAGCGTGGGCGCAATGTCGATGGCAGTGAAAGTACGCACCACCTGCGGCCCGTGGTCACGCGCCAGGCGGTGGCCCACGCGCGCGCCACGGTCGTGGCCCACCAGGTGAAAGCGGCGGTGGCCCAGCTTGTGCATCAGCGCCACCATGTCTTGCCCCATCACGCGCTTGGAATAGTTGCTGTGGTCGGGCAAGCCGCGGGGTTTGGACGAATCGCCATAACCGCGCAAGTCAGGGCACACCACGGTGTAGCGGCGCGCCAGCTGCGGCGCAATGCGGTGCCACATCACATGTGTTTGTGGGTAGCCGTGCAGCATCAGCAACGCGGGGCCTGCGCCCGCGGTTTCGGCATGAATCGTCACGCCGTTGCAGCGCACGCGGTGGGTGGAAAAACCTGGCAGCAGTGGCATGGGGGTTGAACTTTCAAGTTGTTTCATAGCGTTGCCCCAGCGCCAGCAGTTCAGGCGTGCCGATGACGGCGTTCAAGCCGTCGAAGTCGAGCATGCGGTCGCGCCACGGTGCGGTGCTGCCGTGGGCCTTCAGGCTGCCGTAATAAGCCGCCAGCGTGTGGGCCACCGCGCGGGTGGTGCCGCCGGGAAAGATGACGATGCGAAAACCCAACGCGCCCAGTGCTTCGGCGCTGGCAGCCGGCGTCTGGCCCCCTTCCACCATGTTGGCCAGCAGCGGCACACGTTGCGCAAAGCGCGCACAGGCGGCCTGCATCTGGGCGCGGGTGCGCAGCGCTTCGATGAACAGCGCGTCTGCACCACAGGCCAGGTAGGCTTCGGCACGGTCGAGCGCGGCTGGCAAGCCTTCCACCGCCACGGCGTCGGTGCGCGCCAGCACCAGGGTTTGGCTGCTGTGGCGGGCGTCGAGCGCGGCGCGCAGCTTGCCGCACATCTCGCCGCTGCTCACCAGCTGTTTGCCTTCCAGGTGGCCGCAGCGTTTGGGGAAGGTCTGGTCTTCCAGTTGCACCATCGACGCACCCGCGCGTTCGAACCCACGCACCGTGCGCTGCACGTTCAGCGCGTTCCCGAAGCCGGTGTCGGCGTCCACGATCACCGGCAGGGCCACCCTTTCGGTGATGCGCGCCAGCGTCTCGGCCACTTCGCTGTAAGTCGTCAGGCCCACGTCGCTGCGGGCGAGGCGGGTGTAGGCGATGGACGCACCCGACAGGTACAGCGCCTCGAAACCGGCTTGTTGCGCCACCAGGGCCGACAGCGCGTCGTACACCCCGGGTGCCAGCAGGGCCGGCGGTTGCGTCAAACGTTGTTTCAGGCTCATGCTTTTCTTTTTACGGTCTAACGTCAATCTGAAGTGCAGCCGTGTGCGCTGCGATGTAGCCCCCCGCCACGGCGCTGAGCAGCCCGTTGCCCGACAGGTAACCCCACACCGCATGGCCCGACACACCCCGTGCCGCGCCGCCGGCCGCCAGCAGGTTCGGATAGGCGCTGCCATCTTCGCGCAGCACGCGGCAGTGGGCGTCGATGTCGAGGCCACCCTGGGTGTGGAACAAGGCGCCGGTGACCTGGATGGCGGCGTAAGGCGCCTGCAGGCGTGTGCCCGAAAGCGTGTGCCGCAAGGCTGCGGCGTCGCAGCCGATGAGCGCCGCGAGCGCCGGCACGTCGGCCGCGTGCCGCAGCGCGCCGGCTTGTTCGGCCGCCACGAAGTCGGGGAAGGTGCGCGCCAATGCCAGCAAACGCGTGTCCACCACATTGAAGGCCACGCCGCCGGGCTGCGCCAGCACCTGCACGGCAGCTTCTGAATAACCTGCCGTTTCGTCGTGGAAACGCTGCCCCAGGCGGTTCACCTGCACGCCGCCTGCCATCATCACCGCCCAGGTGATAAGCGCAGCTTGCGGCACGGCCCAGCTGCCATGGCCCTGGTAAGCACCCAGGTCGGCCAGGCGGGCGCCCAACTGCCGGCCCCAGACTATGGCGCTGCCGTCGTTGCCGCTGTGGCCGGCAAAGGTGGCGTGTTGCATCTCGGGCAGCAGCGCATGCACCAGCGCCGCGTTGCCGCCAAAGCCGTTGCAGGCCAGCAGCAGCGTCTGGCAGGCCAGGTGCTCGACACTGCCGTCGGGCCGCTGGTAGCCCACACCCAGCACGCGGCCACCGGCGTTGCACCACAACTCGCGCACCAGCGCGTGGGGCAGCAGCAGCGCGCCGGCACGCTGGGCCGCTGCTTCAAGCGCGGCCACCAGTGCGGCACCGGTTTTTTGCGGCAGCGTGTGCATGCGCAGCGCGCTGTGGCCGGGATACAAAAAGCCCTGCAGCAGCTCAAACGCCAACCCGTGGCGCTGCTGCAATGTGTTCAGCGCGGGCGTGATGGCCTGTGTGTAGGCGGTCACCAGGTGCGGTGCAGCGTGGCCGTGGGCCTTGGCCTGGATGTCGGCCGCAAAGCGGGTGGCGTCGTCGTTGTCGACACCGGCTGCACGCTGCGTGTGGGTGCCCGCCGCCGGTATGAAACCCGACGACAGGGCGCTGGATCCTTGCGGCTGAGCGTCACGCTCCAGCAGCACGCAGCCGATGCCCTGGTCGCGCAGCAGCAGTGCGGCGGTCAGCCCACAGGCGCCGGCACCGACGATGGCCACCGGCACCTGGGGGGTGCCCATTGGCATCGCGTGGGCCTGAACGGTGGTGGGTTCCAGCAGCATGGCCGGCTATTGTGAAAGTCTTTCGTGAACCGGGCGCGGTGCCCTGGGCCCGAGGGCGAAAGCAAGCGCTGCCACTGCGGATGCAATGCGCTGAGTGACGGGCGGTTGATGGGTCGGTTGATGGGTCGGTTGATGGGTCGGTTGACGGGTTGGTCGATCGGCTGGTTGCTGCAAAAGTGAATGTTGGCTGCGGCGCAGCGAGGGCCGTGCGCTGGCCGCGCTGCAGGCAAAATTTCTGCGTTGCAGCAACTTCGTGAAAAACCGCCACGCAGAATGAAGCACGAAACTTCGAACACGAAGAGAAGCCCGTGTAAAAATGGACGTGTGCAGTCTGCAGAAAGCCCGCCATGTCCCGCAACATCACTTTTACCGCTGATGAAAACCTGATCGAAGAGGCCCGTGCCGCTGCGCGGGCCGACAACACCACCTTGAATGAACAATTCAAGATCTGGTTGGAGCACTACGCGCGAAAACAGCGCGCCGCGCGCGCGCTGCAAACGGTGGAGCGCTTGCGCCTGTACGCGCGCACTGAAGGTCGCCGCTTCACGCGGGCTGAGCTGAATGAGCGCTGATTTTCTGGACTCGAACCTGTTCATCTATCTGTTCGACGAAAGCGACCCCCGAAAACAAGCCGTCGCCAGCCAGTGCGTGACCAAGGCTTTGCATCAAGGCAGCGGCGTCATCAGTTTCCAAGTGGTGCAGGAAAGCCTGAATGTGTTGACGCGCAAGCTCAAGGTGCCGCTGAAACTGGAGGATGCACTGAGCTTTTTTGAGCAGGTGCTGCAGCCACTGTGGCAGGTGCAACCCAGCGCAGCCTTGTACGCCCGCGCGCTGGTTCTGCAGACCGACTTGTCGATCAGTTTTTACGACAGTGTGATGGTCTCCTCCGCACTGCAAGCTGGCTGCAAACGCCTGCTGACCGAAGACCTTCAGCACGGGCAGCGCATCGAGGGCTTGCGCATCGAAAACCCGTTCAAACCTTGAGCCACGCCGTTTCCAGGTTCAATCTGAAGATCAAGTCGGCCGGTGCAGATAACGCCCCAGTGGTTTGCCTAGCACCTGCCCATCTTCAAAGATGCGCTGGCCGCGCAGGAAGGTGGCGTCCACCCGGGCCGAGAGTTTCAAACCTTCAAACGGTGTGTAGCCCTGGGTGGACGGTGAACCAGCCGCGCGGATGGTCCAGCTGTGGGCGGCGTCCACCAGCGCAATGTCGGCGTCGAAGCCTTCGGCGATGTCGCCCTTGTGGTTCAGGCCATAACGCTGCGCCGGGTTCCAGCTCGTCACACGCGCCATGTGGTTGTAGTCCATGCCGCGCCGGGTGCCTTCGCTGATGAGCGCCGGCAGCAGGTATTCAGTGCCGCCGAAGCCGCTTTTGGCCATCCAGATGTTGCCGAAATAGTGCTTCGGAATTTTCCTCTCGTGGCGGCAGCAGGCGTGGTCGCTGACGACCCAGTCCAGTTCACCGGCGAGCAGCGCTTCCCACAAGAATTCAGCGTCTTCGCGCGGGCGTATCG
>JAYUPP010000151.1:0-4194 GCA_043760045.1 Betaproteobacteria bacterium | reverse complement strand
GATCTCTTGAAGGGAGAGCGAGCCATGCGGATCACGCCATCTCAAGCGTCTTGCGCATTTTTTTCATCGCCGCCACCTCGATCTGGCGGATGCGCTCGGCACTGACGCCATATTCGGCCGCCAGGTCGTGCAGCGTCATGCCGCCGCTGCTGTCGTCGTTGACCTTCAGCCAGCGCTCTTCCACGATGCGGCGGCTGCGTTCGTCCAGCGTCTGCAGCGCGCCCGTGATGCCGTCGCTGGCCAGCCAGTCGCGGTGCACGGCTTCCATGCGGCGTGTCGGCTCGCTGCTGTCGTCGGCCAGGTAGGCTATCGGCGCGTAGGTCTCTTCGCCGCTGTCGTCGCCGGGCGGCTCGAGCGCCACGTCGCCGCCCGACAAACGCGTTTCCATTTCCACCACTTCTTCGGGTTTGACGTTGAGCTGGCGCGCCACCAGCGACACCTCGGCCGGTGTCAGCGTGTTGCGGTGGGTGTCGGCTTCGAGCGCATCGCTTTTCAGGTTCTGCTTCATCGAACGCAGGTTGAAAAACAGCTTGCGCTGCGCCTTGGTGGTGGCCACCTTCACCATGCGCCAGTTTTTCAGGATGTATTCATGGATCTCGGCCTTGATCCAGTGCATCGCATAGCTGACCAGCCGCACACCATGTTCGGGGTCGAAGCGTTTGACGGCCTTCATCAAGCCGACATTGCCTTCCTGAATCAAATCGCCCTGCGGCAGGCCGTAGCCCATGTACTGGCGCGAGATCGACACCACCAGGCGCAGGTGCGACAGCACCATTCGGCCAGCGGCCTGCACGTCAGCGTGGTCGCGCAGCGCACGGGCCAGCGAGGTTTCTTCGCTTTGCGACAGCATGGGCATGCGGTTCACGGCCGACACATAGGCGTCCAGGTTGCCGAGCGAAGGCACCAGGGACCAGGGGTCACGCACTTGAATCGCGGAGCTGCTCAGGGTGTTCATGCGGCTTTGGTTTCCCGTGGGGAAGTGAAGTGGACAAAATATTAGCACTCTCTGGCCTTGAGTGCTGATCGAATCCACTGCCCGGGCTAAGGGCGCTGCGCAAAGCTGGAAAAACAAGCCCAACGAAGAGAGCAAATACTCACATCTACAGCATCGTTTCGTTGCCAGCCAGCGTCAAATCGACCAACGCCAGGAAAGAGGCAATGTCCAGGGGCTTGGTGACATAGTGCTGGGCGCCCAAAGTGAGCGCGCGCTCCATGTTCTGTGGGGTGGCATCGGCCGACACCACGATGACCGGGATGCTGGCAATCTGGTCGTCTAATTTGATGTGGCGCAGCAGTTCCAGCCCGCTGATGTCGGGCAGTTGCATGTCCAGCAAGATCAAGTCGGGCCGGCTGTGGCGGATGGCCGACATGCCGTCCAGCCCCAGCGTTGACGTCTGCAGGGTGATCTGCTTGCGTTGCAGCAGCACGCCGCGCATCACCTCGACGTTGGTGGCGTTGTCCTCCACGTAGTGCACCAGCCGCTGCTGGTAACGGGCCGGGCCCAACTGTTCGGGCGCTGTGAATTGCGGCGCCACGTCATCGGTGGCGGGCAATGACAGCGTGAACACCGAGCCCCTGCCCGGCAGGCTCTGCGCCTCCAGCGTGCCGCCCATCAGTTCAGCCAGACGGCGGCTGATGACGAGGCCGATGCCGGTGCCTTCCACCGCGCTGCTTTCGCGGCCCAGGCGGTTGTAGGGCTGAAACAGCGAAGACAGTTGTTCTGCGTTCATGCCCAGGCCGCTGTCGGTGACCGTGATCTGCAGTTGCCGGGGCGTGTGCGTCTGCCCGGGTGGATCCGCCAGCAATGATGATGACGACGAAGGTGGCGAGGCAGCTGGCAGCAGCGCCCACGCCTGAATGTCCACCAACCCGCCTTCGCGGTTGTATTTCACCGCGTTGGACAGCAAGTTGGTCAGCACCTGCTTCAAGCGCGTGGAATCGGCCAGCGCAGCCGGCACATCCGCGGCCACGGTCAGCTTCAGCTGCACACCGCGCAGTGTGGCGGCCTGCTGCACCCAGTCGTGGCAGGCTTGCAGCAGCGGCGCAATCTGCACGGCTTCCAGATTCAGCCGCGTGGCGCCCGATTCAATGCGCGCCAGGTCCAGGGTGTCGTTGATCATCGCCAGCAGGTGCCAGCCGGCGCGCTGGATCTGCTGCGTCCACTCCAGCTGGCGGGGCGCCAGCGCGGGCTGGTCGTGCAGTGCCAGCAGCTGCGCAAAGCCGATCATCGCGTTCAGCGGCGTGCGCAGCTCATGGCTCATGCGCGAGACAAATTCACTTTTTGCGCGGCTGGCCGCCTCGGCGCGGTCCAGCGCCAGCTGCGACTCCTGCAGCTGGTGGTGGGCGGTCATGTCTTCCACCAGCGCCACCAGGTGCGTCAACTGGCCCTGCTCGTCGAGCAGCGCGGTGGCCACCACCCGCACCGGCGTCAGCCGGCCGTTGGCGGCGCGCAAGCGCAAAGAGTCCACGCTGTCCACCGTGCCTTGGCGGTTCAGCAGGCTGTCACGCAGCTGGCGGATGCGCGCTTCTTCGCTGACGTCAAAACAACTGACCACGGTGGCGCCGCGCAGCTGTTCGGTGCTGCGGCCGAGCATGCCGCACAGGCGCGGGTTGCATTCCATCAGCGTGCCCTGGCGGTCCATCAGCGCAAGGCCCAGCGGCAGGTTGTCAACGATGCTGCGCATGCGGTTTTCGCTGTCGCGCAAAGACGCCTGCACCTGCGCGTACTCGGCCATCTGGTGGCGCAGCTGCGCGGTTTGTTCCTGCACCGCCTGTTCGGTGCGACGTGATTGGCCTGTGATGGTCAGCAGCAAGGCGCTGAGCAGCGCTGACGACAGCAGCCCGACCGCCGGCACCACCCATCTGTTGCGGGAATCGGCGCCTGGCAGCCGCTGGGCGCTGCTGCTGATGTGCAGGCTGAGCGGCTGCTTGGGCAGCGTCAGGCGGCGCTGCTGCCAATAGCGCCCGCCGTCGCGCAGCCGTTGTGCGTCGCAGCCGGGCGGACCGGCAATGCGGCGAACGGATGCGCTGGCATCGGCATCCAGCAAACACCAGTCCAGATGCTGCAGACCGGACGGCTGAAAACCCTGCAGCGCGCCGGGCGCGGCCAGCGGCGTCAGCAGCCGCAGTTCAACCTCATGCGCCAGCAGGTTGGCATCGCGTTCGAAGGTGGCCATGGCACGCTGCGCCTGCAACCGCTCAAAGGTCAGCGTACCCAGCGCCAACAGCCCCAGCGCCAGCAGCAAGGGCAGTGCCACGGCGCGGCGGCGCGGCCGCCAGTCCGCTGCCGGTTGGCCGATGAAACACAACAGCATGGGCACGATCAAGATCACGCCAGTGGCGTCGGCCAGCCACCAGACCAGCCAGATGCTGAAGCCGGTGCCCGGCACCAGGCTGCCGGCAGCGGCCAGCGCAGCCACGCCGACACCCGCGCTGACGGTGGAGGCCAGCACACCGCCCAACAAGCCGGCGCGCATGATGGCGCGGGGGTTGCTCAGGCGCAGCGGCAGGGGTTCGGCGTGCCGCACTGCTACAAAGCCCGCCCACGCCTGCAGCGTGGCCGCGAGGCTCAGCACGGCGGGCATCCAGGGCGCCGTGCCGGCCGGCCACAAACCCACCAGTTGCGCCACCGGGCCCAGCAACAAAGCACCCACAAACACGCCCGGCAACGCAACGCGGCCAAAAGCCAGTGCAGCGGCCAGCGCCACACCGGCGGCCGGATGCACCGGGCTGTTGATAGAGCCGGGCGCAGTCAGTGCCAGCGCCAACATTCCGGCCAGCACGTAGAACAGCGCCGTGCCGCCAATCACCCACCCGGCCTTCAACGACGGTGCTGGCAGCCCATCGTTGGCAACGGCTTCGGGGGCGCTGATCATGACCGTGTGGCGCTGCGGCCGGGAATGCGGGATGCAATCAGACGTTGAAAAGGAAGTTCAGCACGTCGCCGTCTTTGACAACATAGTCTTTGCCCTCGGCGCGCATCTTGCCGGCATCCCTCGCGCCGGCCTCACCTTTGCAGGCCACAAAGTCGTTAAACGCAATCGTCTGCGCGCGGATGAAGCCGCGTTCAAAGTCGGTGTGGATGACGCCGGCGGCTTGTGGCGCGGTGTCGCCGATGTGGATGGTCCAGGCGCGCACTTCCTTGGGGCCGGCGGTGAAGTAAGTCTGCAGGCCCAGCAGCTTGAAGGCGGCGCG